>NZ_JABDWD010000022.1:0-89940 GCF_019685115.1 Rhizobium sp. NZLR11
CAGCCTCCTGCTCACGCAGCACACCGATGATCTGCTCTTCTGTAAATCTCTGCTTCTTCATTCGTCCGTCCTTCGTAAGGCCGGACTCTAATCAATTCTGGAAGAAATTCGCAGTGGCAGGTCAGCATCACCCGGTCAATTGCTCGCCACTCAACCCATTGCCGAAGCGGCTGGCACGAGAGGGATCCGGGTGCGAGACCTCGGAACGGTGGCGCTTAGACCGGTGGCGGGGAAGTCCCTCTCTATATAATCGAGCTTGCTCCGTCGGCCGACCCGGCTTGGATCAATCCGGTGTGCAAGATCCATGCAGCATATTCATTTTATATAAGGGCCGCCCCGCAGGGTCCCTGGTTTGCTCGCCGCGTTGTAAAGAAGCATATCGACGGTCGCAGCAAACCTATGAGTTGCCCCTCGCGGCAGCGGCTCGATCTGGAAACTCATCGGATTTGTGGGCAGGCGTAGTCGATAAGACCCCCGCAATACGGTGGGGTTTATACCTTTGAATTTCTATCGCGGATCTGCGCTGCTCGGATCTTCTCAGCGATCCAAGAAATGCTCGAAGTAAACATGGGGAATGGGGTAAGCGTAGACGCCTCTATCGACGAAGCCGTGCCTGTAGAGGCAGTTTCTGAGCGCTGCGTTGTAAGGCAGGCTTTGTGGATCCGGCGAGCCGCGCCGCCATGAGCCTGCCTCCGGCACGCACCACCGAAGCACCTTGTCGTAGCGAGCCAGCAGGACCGGGTCGGTATCGACGCGAATGCCGCTGTAGGATTGATAGTTTGAAGGAGATTCCGCGGCAGAAATAAAACTCAAGCTAAGCGCAACGCCAACGACCGCCATCAATCTCATTGGATTTCATTCTCCCCTGATCGATAATCGAAGTAATCGAGAAGAACGTTATTGGTTCCAATGCCTTCGGGCAAGGGGACTCATCGGCGGTTGGCCCCGGCTTGCCGACGCTCCAAGAACAGGTGAGCATCCATCGCCAAGCGCCGGCGGTCGGATAGCCGCCGCCGCAACGTGGCGGCAGCTATCGGTCACTGATCAATCGAGGGATCAATCCAGGAGATCGGCCGGTACTTTGCCGCCATTTTCCGAAAGCCGCTTCATCAGCGCCTTGTGCAGCCACATATTCATTTTTGCGGAATCACCGCTGTCGCCGGTATAGCCAAGTTCGGTGGCAAGTTCCTTGCGCTCGGCCAGGCTTGCATCCATCCCGACGGCTTTCATCAAATCCACGATCGAGTGGCGCCAATCGAGTTTCTGGCCGCTCTTTTTCACGGCCGCATCGAGGATAGGGACGATATCGACTGTGGCTGTGGCGGGGGCTGTGGTTGAAGCCGGCTTGCTCTGAGCGGGAGAGGCGGCAGGTGCCGGACTGGGCGCTGCCGACGGCGAGACAGGAGCCTGCGCGGGCTGCGTCTTTGGCGCGCTTGATGCAACGGGTTCGGCTGCTTTCGCTTCTCCGAAGATTGCATGTTTGATCTTGTCGAAAATGCCCATTCTTGAACCTCCAGTTCCATTAGATGAGAACATGCTGAAACATGGACTTCCTGCCTGATATATCCAGACGGAAGCGAGTTATTTTTCGTCGCCTCAATCAATGGTGGAGAGTCCAGTTCTAAAGCGCGTCGCGATCTTTCGGATTCGCTGCTTGCGCTCTAGCTCTTTGTTTTTACGTATATCGTTGCCGCAAAACCGCTGCACACTTTTGCGCGACATGCTTTAAAGTGCAGCCGATCTGCAAAAGGCTGCGGATGAATCAATCGCCGCCAATCGCATCGAGAGCCGAGCTTTGCTTGCCGGCTCTGAAGGTTCCTTACGCAGCCGGGAAGGAAATACTCGGCCGTCGCTCTAGTCACGGCAAGACATGTTCGCTTTCGGCACAGTCGGGGTTGGTAATTCGTATTTCAATAACCGTGAAAGATCATTGCACGCCGCCGAGCCGACTTGCCGCGCCCTGTCGTGAAACATTCGTCATCCCTTCACGTTGCCTTGCCATGGATGTCCTGCAGGTTGCAGGCGTCCAGACGATCGAAGGTACGCGCGTTCCTCGATTTTCGGTTGCCGGGCAGATCGCTCGGCGAATGGAAACGGAGGAAAACATGACCCATAACCACAATAGACTATCCCTGGCGGTGCTTGCATCCACCTGCGCCCTGCTTGCCATGCCGGCAAGCGATGCACACGCTATCGACGTCGGCGTATCGGTGAATGCAGGCAATGCCGTCAGCGCCGACGTCGGGGCATCGCTTGGCGGCGGCAGCGGCGTCAGTGCCGATGCCAATGCTTCCGTCGGCGGTTCGAGGGGCGTCAATGCCGATGCGACCGCCAATGTCGGCAGCCGTAATGGTCTCGATGCGACCGCCAATGCCAGGCTCGGCGGCGGGCGCGGCGTCAATGCCGATCTCAATGCACGCATCGGCGGTTCCGATGGGCTTGATACCGAGACCACCGCCTCGGTCAGGCGCAGCCGCGGCGTTGATGCCGATCTTGCCGTCGGCAGGGCAGGCGGCAGCAACAGGTCCGCAGCTGGGGAGACCCTCAGTGCATCGCAGGCCCGCACTCTGGAGGCCTTCCTGGCAAGACCGGTCAATGAACAGCGCAAGATGCTGGTCCGTTGCGCTGATATTTCCTCCCCGGGCGGCGTTGCTTCAGGCGGCTCTGATTCCGGTCTTGCCGGCCTCTGTAGCCTGCTGCAGGCGTCAGCCTCGCGCTGAACGTGAAAGACCCGCCAAACCGAAAGGCGAGGCGGGTCTTTGAAAAGTCTCAGCGCCTAAGCTTAATGCAGGATCTGGCTGAGGAACAGTTTGGTGCGTTCGTGCTGCGGATTGTCGAAGAACTCGGCCGGCGAATTCTGCTCGACGATCTGGCCCTGGTCCATGAAGATGACGCGGTTGGCGACCTGGCGGGCAAAGCCCATTTCATGGGTCACGCAGAGCATGGTCATGCCTTCCTCGGCAAGACCCACCATGGTGTCGAGCACTTCCTTGATCATTTCAGGATCGAGCGCCGAGGTCGGCTCGTCGAACAGCATGATCTTCGGGTTCATGCACAGCGACCTGGCGATCGCCACGCGCTGTTGCTGGCCGCCGGAAAGCTGTCCCGGATACTTGTTGGCCTGCTCGGGGATCTTGACGCGCTTCAGAAAGTGCATGGCGACCTCTTCCGCCTGCTTCTTCGGCATTTTGCGCACCCAGATCGGCGCCAAAGTGCAGTTTTCGAGGATCGTCAGGTGCGGGAAGAGGTTGAAGTGCTGGAACACCATGCCGACTTCGCGCCTGACCTCGTCGATCTTTTTCAGGTCGTTGGTGAGTTCTGTGCCGTCGACGATAATGCGGCCCTTCTGATGCTCTTCCAGGCGGTTGATGCAGCGGATCATCGTCGACTTGCCGGAACCCGACGGGCCGGCGATGACGATGCGCTCGCCGCGCATGACCTTGAGGTTGATGTCGCGCAGCACGTGGAAATCGCCGTACCACTTGTTCATATTGACGATATCGACCGCCACTTCCGTTGCGGAAACGGTGAGCTTTTTCGCTGGAGCTTCAGCCATGACTATTTTCCCTCATTCTTATCGTTTGTGGCCGGTATCGAGATGGCGTTCCATGAAGCCTGAATAGCGCGACATGCCGAAGCAGAACAGCCAGAAGACGAAGCCCGCGAAGATCAGACCCGTGATCGGCGTGACGGCGCTCGCCCAGTTGGCATCGGAGAAGTTCTGCTTGACGATACCGAGCAGATCGAACATGCCGATAATGGTGACCAGCGAAGTGTCTTTGAACGTTCCGATGAAGGTGTTCACGATGCTCGGGATCACCAGCTTGATGGCCTGCGGCATGATGATCAGCCGGGTCTTTTGCCAATAGCCGAGGCCAAGCGAATCTGCGCCTTCGAACTGTCCCTTGGGGATCGCCTGAAGGCCGCCGCGGATCACTTCCGCCATATAGGCAGACGTGAAAATTGAAACGCCGATCACCGCCCGCAGGAGTTTGTCCACGTTCCAGCCGGTTGGAAGGAAAAGCGGCAACATCACGCTTGCCATGAACAGAACGGTGATCAGCGGAACGCCTCGAATGACCTCGATGAAAGTAACGCAGAGCATGCGGATGACGGGCATCTTCGAGCGGCGTCCCAGCGCAAGCAGAATGCCGCAGGGTAAGGAAACGGCAATACCGACAAAGGACAGGACGAGCGTGACCATCAACCCGCCCCAGAGCGGAGTCTCCACCACTTCGAGGCCGTACCCCCCGTGAAGAAGCCAGAAGGCGATGATCGGCAGGGCGGCGAACAGAAGAATGGCGTTCAGGCCCTTGCGCGGTGCCGAAGGGATAAGCATCGGAACAAGAAGCAGAATGAAGAGGATCCCGACGATCGCCGGCCTCCAACGCTCACTGAGCGGATAGCGGCCGAAGATAAACTGGTCGTACTTGGCGCTGATGAAGGCCCAGCATGCGCCACTCCAGCCGTCAGGCTGGATGCCGCCCTGGACCGTCGTCGCGCAGAATGTGCGGTCCGGCCCGGACCATACGGCCTGGATGAACAGCCAGTTGACGAGATGCGGCACGGCCCATGCGATCAGCGCAAGAGCCAGGATCGTCAGGACCACGTCCTTCGGGGTAGCAAGGAGATTACGGCGTATCCAGGCGCCGGCCCCCCTTTCTCCGCGCGGAGGCGGCTCGGCGGCCAGGATTGACGTTCTGACGAAGGGTTTATCGGTGATCGACATTTTATCTCTCCACCAGTGCCATCTTGGCATTGAACCAATTCATGAACAGCGACGTGAGAATGCTCAAGCTGAGATAGACGATAGCCCAGATGCAAACGATCTCGATCGCTTGACCGCTCTGGTTGAGGATCGTGCCGCCGACGGCAACAAGATCCGAAAAGCCGATCGCGATGGCGAGTGAGGAGTTCTTGGTCAGGTTCAAATACTGGCTGGTCAGCGGCGGGATGATGATACGCAGTGCCTGCGGTACCACGACAAGTCTCGTCACGCTCGATGGATGCAGCCCCAGCGCGCCGGCTGCCTCGGATTGCCCCTTCGGAACGCCGCGAATGCCGCCGCGAACGATCTCGGCAATGAACGAGGCGGTATAAAAGGACAGAGCGAGAAACAGCGACATGAATTCGGGGCCGACGACGGAGCCGCCCGTCAGGTTGAACTTTCCAGCGACGGGAAAGTCGAAGCTTAGCGGAAAACCTGAGACAACGAAGACCAGCAATGGCAAGCCGACGATCAGCGCGATCGACACCCATACCGTGTGGAACGGCTGGCCGGTTGCCGCCTGGCGCTTATGAGCCCAGCGCGCCATGACGATGGCGACAACAATCCCGATCACCAGGGCGATCCCGACCGCAATCATGCCTGTCTCGAAGATGGGCTTCGGGAAGGCTAGTCCTCTGTTATTGAGGAACATGCTGAATGGCAGACCCACCGACTCGCGCGGCTGTGGCAAGACCGAGAGAACGCCAAGATACCAGAAAAAGATGACGAGCAGCGGCGGAATGTTGCGGAAGATTTCGACATAGACCGTGCAGAGCTTGGCAATCAGCCAGTTGTGCGACAGCCGGCCGATCCCGATCAGGAAGCCAATGATGGTCGCCGTGAATATGCCGGTCACCGCCACCAGCAAGGTATTCAGAATGCCGACGACAAGTGCGCGCGCATAGGTCGAGTCGCTCGAAAAGCTGATCAGCGACTGGCCGATTTCGAAACCGGCGCGACCGCGAAGAAAGCCGAAGCCCGATGCTGTATTGCTGCGGGCAAGGTTTACGGCCGTGTTGTGGGCCACCCACCACACAAACGCCACGAGGACAACGATTGTCAGAACCTGGAAAAATATGCTCCGGTATTTCGGGTCGTACATTGCCGACCGGAAAGTCCAGCCGGTGCCATGCAAAGGTGTCGTATCCACAGCCCCATGCGTCATGCCGCGCCAATCCCCTTGTGCCCGTTTTCGGGCTTTCTTTTTGCTTTTTGGAAGATGGGAGGGCGGCTTGGCCGCCATCCCGGATTTTATGCCAGAGTTCGATTAACGAACCGGCGGCGCGTACTGGATGCCGCCCTTGTTCCAGAGAGCATTCAAACCGCGTGCGATCTTGAGCGGGCTACCCTGGCCGATGTTGCGCTCGAAGATTTCGCCATAGTTGCCGACGCCCTTGATGACGTTGTAGGCCCACTCATTGGTCAGGCCGAGATCGGTGCCGATCTTGGTATCGGCCTCGCTGCCGAGAAAGCGCTTGATGTCAGGGTTCGGCGAATTCTTCATCTCGTCGACATTTGCCTGGGTGATGCCGAACTCTTCGGCATTGATCAGCGCATAAGCCGTCCAGGAAACGATATCGAACCACTGATCGTCGCCCTGACGGACGGCCGGGCCAAGCGGCTCCTTCGAGATGATCTCAGGAAGAATGACATGTTCGTCGGGATTCTTCAGCGTCAGACGCAATGAATAGAGACCGGATTGGTCGGTCGTGTAAACGTCGCAACGACCGGAGTCGTAAGCCGCGTTGACCTCAGGAAGATTTTCGAAGACGACCGGATTGTACTGCAGATTGTTCGTCTTGAAGTAATCGGCGAGGTTCAGTTCCGTGGTCGTGCCCGACTGCACGCAGATTGCGGCGCCGGAAAGTTCCAGCGCCGACTTCACGTTCAGGCTCTTGCGCACCATGAAGCCCTGACCGTCATAATAGGTGACAGGACGGAAATTGAAGCCGAGCGCTGTGTCGCGATTGATCGTCCAGGTCGTATTGCGCGAGAGAACGTCGATTTCGCCGGACTGCAGAGCCGTGAAGCGCTCCTTCGCATTTGTCGGCGTGTACTTGACCTTGGTGGGGTCGCCGAAGACGGCCGAAGCGACGGCCTTGCAGAAGTCGACGTCGAAGCCAGCCCAATTGCCGGAAGCGTCAGGTGCGGCAAAGCCGGTAAGGCCGGTATTGACACCGCACTGAACGAAACCCTTAGCCTTTACATCGGTGAGTGTCGTGGCCGAGGCAGCCGAGGCGCCAAGAGCGAAAACTGCTGCGCCGAGAGCGGCGGACAGAAGCTTGTTCTTCATTTTTCCCAACCTTTTCCGTTGTCTTATATTTTCTTGTGGGGGAGTTCCGGCGGAAAAACCTGCCGCCCCCATTGTCTCGACACCCTCCCGGCGCGAGTGCCCTATCACAGTCGCAAATGTCACCATGGTCAAGTGTCGCCATCAATAATTGCGGCAAAATTCGGAATTTTGGCAGATTGCGCCGCATTCGCGGGCGATTGACTATGAAATAGGCGTCCGGTTGCGGAAAAATAACGCGAAATTCGGAAAATCCATCATTCCCGAGGGCGCCCGCAACCGGTCGTCTAGGGGTTGACCGGACACGGCGGGGCGTCCAAAAGTCTGGTTTCGTGCCCCTCGCCAAAGGCTATTTACGAGATGAAAGACAAAGACAGCTTGCTGCAGAATGCCGGCATCAACACCCGACTGACCCATATCGGCAACGACCCCTTCGACTATCACGGCTTCGTCAATCCGCCGGTCGTGCACGCCTCGACAGTGTTGTTCCCGAATGCGCGGACGATGGAGACGCGCGCGCAGAAATATACCTACGGAACGCGCGGCACCCCGACGACGGACGCGCTCTGCGAAGCGATCGACGCACTCGAAGGCTCGGCCGGCACGATCCTCGTTCCCTCGGGTCTTGCGGCCGTCACCATTCCGTTCCTGGGTTTCGTCGCTGCCGGCGACCATGCGCTCGTCGTCGATTCGGTCTACGGACCGACGCGCCATTTCTGCGACACGATGTTGAAGCGTCTTGGCGTCGAGGTGGAATATTACGATCCGGCGATCGGCGCCGGCATCGAGGGCCTGTTCCGGCCGAACACCAAGCTCGTTCACACCGAAGCTCCCGGCTCCAACACCTTTGAGATGCAGGATATTCCGGCAATCTCGGCGGTTGCGCACCGCCACGGCGCCGTCGTCATGATGGACAATACCTGGGCGACGCCGCTCTATTTCCGACCGCTCGATCATGGCGTCGACATCTCAATCCACGCATCGACGAAATATCCGTCCGGCCATTCCGATATCCTGCTCGGAACGGTGTCGGCCAATGCCGAACACTGGGAGCGGCTGAAGGAAGCAAACGGTGTGCTCGGCATCTGCGGCGCACCCGATGACGCCTACCAGATTCTGCGCGGATTGCGTACCATGGGCCTGCGCCTCGAGCGGCACTATGAAAGCGCGCTTGATATTGCAGAATGGCTGGAGGGCAGGGAGGACGTCGCCCGCGTGCTGCATCCGGCCCTGCCGAGCTTTCCCTCTCACCATCTCTGGAAGCGCGATTTCAAGGGCGCCAGCGGCATCTTTTCCTTCGTGCTTGCCGCGGATGGTCCCGAGAAATCTAGAGCAAAAGCGCATGCCTTCCTCGATGCGCTGAGGATTTTCGGCCTCGGCTATTCCTGGGGCGGCTATGAGAGCCTCGCTTTGCACGCCTATCTCAACGACCGCACGGTCGCCAAGGCTCCGACCGACGGTGCGGTCATCCGCCTGCAGATCGGCATCGAGGATGTGGTTGACCTCAAGGCTGATATCGAACGGGGCTTTGCGGCGGCAAGCGCGGTTTGAGCGATACCGGGCGCTGGCCCGGCTTGCGGCGTTTTATGGTAGGCCCAGAGCGCGATAGCCGTAGATCCAGTCGAGATCCGCCGCCAGGCTTTGCGGCGGCTTGAGGCCGAGCACGAGATCGCGGCCGATCCGGATCGGCCCTTTCGCATGATAGGCAAACCGGTTGAAGGCGCCGCGCTGGCGAAGCTTGGCAATGCGTGGCGCTCGATGTCTTTCGAAGAGCAATAGGGCCTCCGCCACCGGACGGTTGGAAAGAAATGCGGCAAGTTCGTAGGCGTCTTCGATCGCCATGGCCGCTCCCTGTGCGGCAAACGGCATCATCGCATGCGCGGCGTCGCCGATCAGCACAGTCTTGCGGCCATCCTGCCACGCACCAGCGCTGGTCTCGAACAGCGGCCAGAAGGTCAGCGTCCGGTGTTGTTCGAGCAGCGAGACGATCGCGGCGTTCCAGCCGGAAAAGCGGCTCCTGAGCTGGGCACGCTGCTCGGCCGTCGGTTCGCTTTGCCAGGCCTGCGGTGCGCTATTGCCGGCGGTGATCGCCACCATGTTGAAGCTGCCGGTCTCCCTTAAGGGGTAACAGACGAGATGCGCCGAACCGCCGAGAAACGCCGAAACGCTTGTCCGGTCGAGGAAACCGGGCGCCGCATCCTCGGCAATGGTAAAGCGGTAGGCGATATTGCCGGAAAAGTGCGGTGAGGGGCTGCCCTGAACGGATTGCCGGAGCTTCGACCAGACGCCGTCGGCGCCGATGACGACATCGGCGTCGCGCTCGAAAGGCGGCAGCGTCGCGTCCATCCGGACGCCGAGGTGAAGCCGGCAGAGCGGATCGGCCTCGACCGCAGCGAGAAGCGCTTTCTGCAATGTGCTGCGATGCAGGACACCATAGGGAGCGCCCCAGCGTTGCCGCACGAATTTGCCTGCTGGCACAGCTGCGAGCTGGCGCAGCGAACTGCCGGATATTAGCCGGATTGCCTCAGGCTCGAGCCAGGCCTTTGACAGCCCTTCAAGGATACCGAGTTCGGCAAGGATGCGGGAGGCGTTCGGCGAAACCTGCAATCCGGCGCCGATGTCGGCAAGTTCGCCTGCCTGCTCGAAGATGTCAGAGCTGATGTCCCGGCGCGAAAGCGAAAGCGCAGCGGTCAGCCCTGATATCCCGGCGCCGATGATGGCAGCATGTTCGACCGGCATTATCCGTCCGATCCGTCCGGCGGTTAGGCCGCCTTCACGTGGAAAACGCAGCCGGCCGGATTGGTCTGGCTGGACTTGAGCGCGGAATTGAAGCGATAGAGAGTCGAGCAGTAGGAACAGACCTTCTCGTTATCGTCACCCATGTCGATGAAGATATGCGGATGGTCGAACGGGGCCGAAGCGCCGGTGCACATGAATTCCTTGACGCCGACTTCGATAACCCGGTGACCGCCGTCGTTCTGGAAGTGGGGAATGTTGTGACCGGCCATATCGCTCTCCGAATGCTTTGAAATGTGCGCGGACCTTATAAGCCTTCGCCGCAAATGTGTAGAGCCAAAGCGCCGCGCCAGGCACAGTTTTTGGCCACAGTTTTTGGCTTCACGATGAAAGATCGCTCGACTATGGTCGCGCCAAAAAGGAAGACCTGATGAACCTGAATACGCCTGTATTTTCAAGCTTCACCCATGACGGATTGCAGCTCGCCTTCTTTGATGAGGGCGATCCGGCCGGCGAGCCTGTTCTGTTGATCCACGGTTTTGCTTCGACGGCAAACGTCAACTGGGTGCATCCGGGCTGGCTGAAGACGCTTGGCGATGCCGGCTATCGGGTGATCGCCATCGACAATCGCGGCCACGGCGCAAGCGACAAACCGCACGATTCCGAAGCCTATCGCCCCTGGGTGATGGCCGGCGATGCGATCGCGCTGCTGGACCATCTCGGCATGCCGCAAGCCAATGTCATGGGCTATTCGATGGGCGCGCGCATTTCCGTCTTTGCCGCCCTTGCCAATCCGCATCGCGTCCGTTCACTGGTGCTCGGCGGCCTCGGCATCGGCATGACCGACGGCGTCGGCGACTGGGACCCCATCGCCGACGCGCTGCTGGCTCCCTCGCTGGAAGACGTGACGCATGGCCGCGGCCGCATGTTCCGCGCCTTCGCCGACCAGACGAAAAGTGACCGCGTCGCTCTCGCCGACTGCATCCGCGGCTCGCGCGATCTCGTTGCCCGCTCGGATATCGCCGGGCTCGACGTGCCGACGCTGATCGGCGTCGGCACCAGGGATGATATCGCCGGCTCGCCGCAGGAATTGGCGGCGCTGATGCCGAATGCCGAAGCGCTCGATATTCCGGGCCGCGATCATATGCTCGCCGTCGGCGACAGGGTTTTCAAGCAGGCGGTGTTGGCCTTCTACGCGAGGGTTGCCAGAGGGTGATATTGCCGGTGACATCGGCGCTGACATCATCGTGATGCCGAAAAACCATGCTAAAAAACCATGGCGACGGCACCCATTTATGTTATTGGCGTTTTCCCCTATATATTGGCATTCCGAAAATGGCATTCCGGCTGGCAACGAGGAGAGCGGCGATGGTCGCAAAGACTGACATTCGAGCTTTTGAGACAGGCCAACCGTTGAAGGTGATGGACCCCATCTGGGATAACCTGCGCGAGGAAGCCCGGCTCGCCGCCGAACGAGACCCGGTTCTTGCCGCCTTCCTCTACGCGACGGTGATCAACCATCGTTCGCTCGAGGAATGCGCCATCCATCGCATCTGCGAACGTCTCGATCATCCCGACATACAGGCGACCCTGCTTCGCCAGACCTTCGAGGAAATGCTCCTCGACTGGCCGGAGTGGAGCACCATTCTGCGTGTCGATATCCAGGCCATCTACGACCGCGATCCCGCGTGCCTCCGCTTCATGGAAGCAGTGCTCTATTTCAAGGGCTTCCATGCGCTGCAGACACACCGTCTCGCGCATTGGCTGCTGAACCGCGGCCGTCGTGATTTCGCGCTCTATCTGCAGAGCCGCTCCTCCAGCGTCTTCCAGACCGACATCAATCCGGCCGCTCGTATCGGCAAGGGCATTTTCCTCGATCACGCCACCGGCCTCGTCGTCGGCGAGACGGCGGTTATCGGCGACAACGTCTCGATCTTGCATGGCGTCACGCTCGGCGGCACCGGCAAAGAGGGCGCCGACCGCCATCCGAAGATCGGCAGCGGCGTCATGATCGGTGCTGGCGCAAAGATCCTCGGCAATATCGAGATCGGCTTCTGCTCACGCGTTGCCGCCGGCTCCGTCGTATTGAAGGCAGTTCCGCCCAAAAAGACAGTCGCCGGCGTGCCGGCCAAGGTCGTCGGCGAAGCCGGTTGTTCCGAGCCGTCGCGCAACATGGACCAGGTGATAGGCGCCGATATCTGAGCGGCCGCCGGAGAAAAGGATCGGGTAAAATCGGCGGAAACCGTGCGGGGACAGAAATTGCCATGTGGCAACCTTGCCTTTACACCGCTGCTTTTCCTGTGCAAGAAGCGGCCAATCAAGACCGTTTACGGAGATGACAGAGTGAAGCCTGAAGAAATCAAGAAGCTCGACGCCTATTTCAAACGCACGCTCAACCCGCAGGTCGCCGTCAAGGCGCGTCCGCGCAAGGATGATTCTGCGGAGGTCTATCTCGGCGAAGAATTTCTAGGCCTCGTCTATATCGATGACGAGGACGGCGATCGCTCCTACAACTTTTCGATGGCGATCCTCGACGTCGATCTCTGATCGTGTTCGAATGCGTTCAAAGGACCGAACGGCGCGATCCGTTCGGTCCTTTTTGTTTTTTGGCTGCCGAGCCAAAATTAATTTTAAAGCTTCCGGTTGCAGTGATCTGATATATATTAGCAAAATCAGTTAAAGACGTACGTGCCCCGGCGCGCATCCTTTGTTTTATTATTGCCACACAACTCATGGGAGTGCTGCAGCGCACAAGACTACTTGACTATTTGTGCGTTGCAGCTACCCTGCCGCCATCCCACAGCCTAATGGAGGACGGTCATGTTCAACTTTGACGATGCAAACAGGAAGAGCAAGGAAGCCGTCGATACGGCGCTGAAAACCTATTCCGACACCACCAGGGGCTTCCAGGCGATTGCCGCCGAGGCCACGGACTATTCGAAGAAATCCTTTCAGGACGCGGTGACGCATTTCGAAACCCTGGCTGGCGTCAAGAGCTTCGAGGCCGCTTTCGAACTGCAGAGCAACTACGTCAAGGCATATTTCGAAGGCTTCGTCTCCGAGACAACGAAGCTCAGCGAGATGTATGCCGATCTGGCCAAATCCGCTTACAAGCCCTATGAAGCGCCTGTAGCCGCTGCCGTCGCCAAGACCACCAAGCCGGCGCCGATTTCGACGCCTGCTGCCGCCTGAACTGATTCTGCAGGCGCAACCTGCGCTACATATTGAAAAATGAGGACCGGCTACGCATCTGTAGCCGGTCTTTTTGTTTCCACTTTCGCCGCAACGCCTCCATGGGATCGGCCGGGGACTTTTTTGGTCTTTCCCGTGCATGCCGGCCATTTCTTGATTGCAGTGACTGACAGGGGGCTTAAAATCGGCCTATTATGAACTAAGTTAGTGTTTCAGATATTCGGCGGGAAAAGCACCCTCCCATGCTCCGCCGGATTGCTTGAGGCCGGATTGCTTGAGGAATGAATGACAATGATCGCAAAGCCGATCCGGATGCAGAATGACGGCGAAAGGAACGGGGAGAACGGAAATCGAACCTCGGTCATCACACGCACCAAGCCGAAGACCAAGAAGCCCAATCTCTACCGCGTGCTGCTTTTGAATGATGACTACACTCCCATGGAATTCGTCATCCACATTCTGGAGCGTTTTTTTCAAAAGGATCGTGAAAGTGCCACCCGCATTATGCTCCATGTCCACAACCACGGCGTCGGCGAATGCGGAATATTCACATACGAGGTAGCGGAAACGAAGGTCAACCAGGTGATGGACTTCGCCCGGCAGCACCAGCATCCGCTGCAATGCGTCATGGAAAAGAAGTGAGGATCTGAACGTGCCAACATTTTCGCCTAGCTTAGAGAAGGCGCTCCATCAGGCACTGACCTTTGCCAATGAGCGGCACCACGAATATGCGACGCTTGAGCATCTGCTGCTCGCCCTGATCGACGATGCCGATGCGGCCGCGGTCATGGGAGCCTGCAATGTCGATCTCGACGCGCTGCGCAAAACGCTCGTCGAATATGTCGATAATGAACTTTCCAATCTGATCACCGGTTATGACGAGGATTCGAAGCCGACCTCCGGCTTCCAGCGTGTCATCCAGCGTGCCGTCATCCACGTGCAATCGTCCGGCCGCGAAGAAGTGACCGGCGCCAATGTGCTCGTTGCGATCTTCGCCGAGCGCGAAAGCCATGCCGCCTATTTCCTGCAGGAGCAGGAGATGACCCGCTACGATGCCGTCAACTATATCTCGCACGGTATCGGAAAGCGCCCGGGTGCTTCGGACGCTCGCCCCCCGCGCGGCGCCGAGGACGAAGCCGAAAGCAGCAAGCCGACGGCCCGCGGCGGCGAGGAAGAGGGCGGCCCCAAGAAGCAGCAGGATGCGCTCAAGGCCTATTGCGTCAATCTCAACGAGAAAGCCAAGGGCGGCAAGATCGACCCGCTGATCGGCCGTCACGCCGAGGTGAGCCGCACCATCCAGATCCTGTGCCGCCGTTCGAAGAATAATCCGCTCTACGTCGGTGATCCCGGCGTCGGCAAGACGGCGATCGCCGAAGGGCTTGCCAAGCGCATCGTCGAAGGCAAGGTTCCGGAAGCGCTGGCCGACGCGACGATTTTCTCGCTCGACATGGGCACGCTGCTCGCCGGCACGCGCTACCGCGGCGATTTCGAGGAGCGCCTGAAGCAGGTCGTCAAGGAACTGGAAGAATATCCGGGTGCCGTGCTCTTCATCGATGAGATTCACACGGTGATCGGCGCCGGCGCCACCTCGGGGGGCGCGATGGATGCATCGAACCTTCTGAAGCCGGCTCTGTCGTCGGGCGCGATCCGTTGCATCGGCTCGACCACCTACAAGGAATATCGCCAGTTCTTCGAGAAGGACCGGGCGCTGGTTCGCAGATTCCAGAAAATCGACGTCAGCGAGCCGTCGATCGAAGATGCGATCGAGATCATGAAGGGCCTCAAGCCCTATTTCGAAGAGTATCACCACCTGCGCTATTCGAACGATGCCATCAAGTCGGCCGTCGAACTTTCGGCCCGCTATATCTCCGACCGCAAGTTGCCGGATAAGGCAATCGACGTCATCGACGAAACCGGTGCGGCCCAGATGCTGCTGCCGCCGTCAAAGCGCCGCAAGCTGATCACCGAAAAGGAGATCGAGGCGACGGTCGCCACGATGGCGCGCATTCCGCCGAAGACCGTCTCCAAAGACGACGAAGCGGTGCTCGCCAATCTCGAGAAGGAACTGCGTTCGGTCGTCTATGGTCAGGATATCGCGATCGAAGCCCTTTCGACCTCGATCAAGCTCGCCCGTGCCGGCCTGCGTGAGCCGAACAAGCCGATAGGTGCTTATGTCTTCTCCGGTCCGACCGGCGTCGGCAAGACCGAGGTGGCAAAGCAGCTGGCATCGTCGCTCGGTGTCGAGCTTCTGCGCTTCGACATGTCGGAATATATGGAGCGGCACACGGTGTCGCGTCTGCTCGGAGCGCCTCCCGGCTATGTCGGCTTCGACCAGGGCGGCCTTCTGACCGACGGCGTCGACCAGCACCCGCATTGTGTGGTGTTGCTCGACGAAATCGAGAAGGCGCATCCCGACATCTACAATATCCTGCTGCAGGTCATGGACCACGGTACGCTGACCGACCATAACGGCAAGAAGATCGACTTCCGTAACGTCATCCTGATCATGACGACGAATGCGGGCGCCTCGGAAATGGCCAAGGCGGCGATCGGATTTGGCTCGTCCAAGCGCACCGGCGAGGACGAGGAGGCGCTGACCCGCCTGTTCACGCCGGAGTTCCGCAACCGTCTCGACGCGATCATTCCTTTCGCGGCGCTGCCGACGGCTGTGATCCACAAGGTCGTACAGAAGTTCATCATGCAGCTGGAGGCCCAGCTTTCCGAAAGGAACGTCACCTTCGACCTGCATGAGGATGCGATCGCCTGGCTTTCGGAAAAGGGTTACGACGAGAAGATGGGCGCCCGCCCGCTTGCCCGCGTCATCCAGGACACCATCAAGAAGCCGCTGGCCAACGAGATCCTCTTCGGCAAGCTGAAGAAGGGTGGCGTCGTCAACGTCACCGTCGGCCCGAAGGAAGACGGCAAGCCGGGCATCGTGCTGGAAGCCATACCGGAGACGGCGCCGATCAAGCCGAAGCCGGAGGCTGAAGTCACCCATCCCGAAGCCGACGACCACGGTGATGGCGAACTGAAGACGAAGGCCGCCCCCAAGACCCGCGCCAAGGCGGTCCCACAGGCCGAGCCTGAGGTCCGCGATGCGCCCAAGAAGGGCAGCGCGGTTCCGAAGGTTCCACGCAAGAAGTGAGCTTTCGTCATTGAATTGGAAAAGGCCGCGTCATCCGCGGCCTTTTTCGGTTTATGCTCTTTCCTCTGCCTCGCGTCGGCAAGGGTCGATGTCAGGCCAGTGCCGCCCTGATCTTTTCGGCATTGGCGGCAAGCACGGCGCCATCCTCCATCTTACCGGAATGCGGCTTGAGTGCTGCGCCCTCGTGGCGCGGGATGATGTGGAAATGCAGATGAAACACCGTTTGCCCGGCCGCCGGTTCATTGAACTGGGCGATGAACACGCCGTCGGCGTCGAAGACCTCCTTGACCGCTTTGGCGATCTTCTGAACGACGGTAATCGCATGGGAGAGGGTGGCTGGATCGGCATCGAGAATATTGCGCGACGCTGCCTTCGGCACGACGAGCACATGGCCCGGCGCCTGCGGCATCACATCCATAAAAGCGACCGTATGCTGGTCCTCATAGATACGGTGCGAGGGGATTTCGCCGCGCAGGATCTTGGCGAAGATATTTTTGTCGTCATAGACGCTGGTCATTGCGAAATCTCCTCATGTCCTCAAGCTTTTTGTTTTGCATGTCGTTATCCCGTAACCGCTGCACACTTCCGGGCGACATGCCGTGATCGGGTAACGCGGCCGGCGAGGCAGCGTCAATCCTCCTGCTGCCGCTCGCCCTTGCGGAATGGGCTGTGCTCACTCAGCAGCTCGCTCATCTGTTCGACATCGGCGCGCTCGCGGGCGAGATAGTCGCCGATCGCCCGGCGAAGCCCGGCATGAGCGACATAATGAGCGGAATGTGTCGTCACCGGCAGGTAACCGCGGGCGAGCTTGTGTTCGCCCTGGGCTCCGGCTTCGACCCGTTTCAGCCCTTTCGAAAGCGCGAAGTCGATCGCCTGATGATAGCAGACTTCGAAATGCAGGAAGGGATGCTCCTCGATGCAGCCCCAGTGACGGCCATAGAGCGTATCGCCGCCGATGAAGTTGATCGCGCCGGCGATATAGCGCCCGTTGCGTTTGGCCATGACCAGCAGGATGTCGTCGGCCATGCGCTCGCCGATCAGCGAATAGAATTTGCGGGTGAGGTAGGGCCGGCCCCATTTGCGGCCACCGGTATCCATATAGAATTTGAAGAACTGGTCCCAGATGCGTTCCGTCAGATCGCGGCCGGTCAGCCAGTCGATGCTGATGCCGTTTTCGAGGGCGGCGCGGCGCTCCTTGCGCAACGCCTTGCGTTTGCGCGAAGCCAGCGTTTCGAGAAACTCCTCGTGATTGGCGTAGCCCTCATTGATGAAATGGAACTGCTGGTCGGTGCGGTGCAGATAGCCGTCCATCTCGAAGACGCCGATCTCCTCATCCGGCACGAAGGTGATATGGGCCGAGGAGACGCCGAGCCGGCGCACGACCTCCTTCAGGCTTTCGGCGATCGCGCTCTGGACAGGCAGTCGCTGCAGTCCCTCGGCGACAAGCAGACGCGGGCCTGTCGCAGGGGTGAACGGAATGGAGCACTGAAGTTTGGGATAATACCGTCCGCCGGCCCGCTCGAAGGCATCGGCCCAGCCATGATCGAAGACATATTCCCCCTGGCTGTGGTTCTTCAGGTAGCCGGGCAGGGCGCCGATCAGTTCGCCGCCATCAGTCTCGAGCAGCAGGTGATGACCGAGCCAACCGGTCTCGGCGCTGGCCGAACCGGACTCTTCCAGTGAGGACAAAAAGGCGTGGGAGACGAAGGGGTTATAGGCAAGCGTCGGGCAAGTCTTCGACGCCCCGGAAAGCCTGGACCAGCTTTCCGGGGAAATCGCGGTGAAGGAGCGTTCTACGCGAATGGATAGTTCATCGGTCATGGGGCAGATACGAAGCCTGTGGGAAAATAGTCTCGGCTCTGTCTCAATCTGCGCATGATCGTGGCCAAAAAGCGAGCGTCAAACTGCCACACGCGGGTCGAAGCCTTCGAAGGTCATCTGATCAGCGTTTGCGAATGTACGCCGGCGCGCCTCTTGGTCACGCACCGTCCAGGTGATGACAGGCATACCCTTTTCGCGTTCACCGGTGATGAACGCATTCGGCAGATCGTCATAATAGTAGGAGATGAAATCGAGACCGATCTCCATCGCCTTCGCATGCGCCTCGAATTCCTCCGGCGTGTTGCCATTGGCCGTCAGCCCAAGCGGGTAGACTGCGTCAAGCGTCTTCAGATCGCGCAGCAGCCAGTGGTCGAAGCTCATCAGCGCCACCTTGCCCTCATAATCCTGAAGCACTTCGAGGACGGCTTCGGCGAAACCCTCATCGTCCGCCTCGCGGCCCTTGAGCTCCAGCACTAGCGGCACTTTGCTTTGGACGAGATCGAGGAGCTGGCGCAGCGTCGGCACCTTGTCGGCCGTGCCGCCGACGGCGATCAGCCCGAGTTCCCTGGAGGTGCGCTCGCGGATGTCGCCGGTGAGATTGCAAAGCCGCTGCAGGTCCTCGTCGTGAAAGACGACCGGCACGCCGTCGGAGGCGTAATGCAGGTCGCATTCGATCGCAAAGCCCGCTTCGACGGCGCGCGAGAAGGCCGAAAGCGTATTTTCCCAAACGAGTTTGTTGAGATCGTGATAGCCGCGATGAGCGACCGGCAGGTCCCTGATCCAGGCAGCATTGGTCATTCTGCGATTTCCATGATAGCATCGATCTCGACAGCGGCATTGAGCGGCAGGGCGGCCATGCCGACGGCGGCACGCGCATGTTTGCCGGCCTCGCCGAGCACGCCGGCAATCAGGTTAGAAGCACCGTTGATGACGAGATGCTGCTCGACGAAATCGGGCGCCGAAGCGACGAAGCCGTTCAGCTTGATGACCCGCAGGATACGGCCGAGATCACCGTCAAGTGCCGCCTTCGCCTGCGCAAGGATGTTGATGGCGCAGAGTTCGGCGCCGCGCTGCCCCGCGGCAACGTCAACGGTCTTGCCGAGATGGCCCGAAACGGCGATCTTGCCGCCTTCGAGAGGCAGCTGACCGGAGATGTAGAGAAGATTGCCGCTGATGACATAGGAAACGTAATTTGCAGCAGGTGCTGCGGCTTCGGGCAGGGTTATCCCCATCTCAGTCAGGCGCTTTGCAATTTCATCGGACATTTTCGGCTCCGCTTTTGTTGTCAATTCTTCAAAAATTATGCATCAAGACTAGAATCTTTAATATGACAGGTTCGAGCCTCGATTTGGCCGAAAGCGTTCTTATAACATCGCGACCGAGTCCAACAGGAGTTAATGAATGTTCCGATCGAGTCTTGTCGCTCTGCTTCTCGCCAGTGTTTCCGCCAATGCATGGGCGGCTGCGCCCGCGGTAAGCGCTGCGATCGCGACCGGCCTCGTCGCACATCGCGCCGTCTACGATCTGGAATTGAAGGACGCCTCGGACCGCTCTGGCATCGCCGGCATGTACGGTCGCATGGTTTATGAGTTCGACGGCAGCTATTGCCAGGGCTTCACCACCAATTTCCGCTTCGTGACGCAGATCGACACCGGCGACAGCGTCCGCGTCAGCGACCAGCAGACCAAGACCTTTGAAAACCTCAAGGACGGCCAGTTTACCTTCGACACCAAATCCTTCACCGACGAACAGCTCGACAAGGAGGTCAACGGTGCGGCTCAGGATCAGCCGGATGGCGTCAAGGTCGATCTCAAGCAGCCGTCGAGCCGCGAGCTCCAGCTTGCTGAAAGCCGCTTTCCCACCGAACATATGCTCGACGTGATCCAGAACGCCAAGGACGGCAAGCGCTTCTTCGAGGCCCGCGTTTTCGACGGCTCGGATGACGGCGACAAGTCGCTGGTGACGACGACGATCGTCGGCAAGCAGGAGACCCCTGTTGCCGAGGAGGCCGACGCCGGCAATGCCGGCGCCTTCTCCAAGACCGCCTTCTGGCCGGTGACGATTGCCTATTTCAACGAGAATGCGAAATCCGATGCTTTGCCGGTCTACCGCATGTCCTTCAAGCTCTATGAGAACGGCATCACCCGCGACCTGACGATGGATTACGGCGATTTCGTCCTGACCGGCAAGCTCGCCAAGCTGGAGCTGCTCGACCGCAAGGCCGAGGCGTGCAAGTAAGCCTGCAGGTTTTTCGACTGTCATAAAACTGTATCATAAAGTTCATTATGGTGCGGCGACCAGCGATGATTGAGTCGCCATCTGTCGTCCTGCTCTTCCGGTCGGTGCGATCCTAGCGGCCAATTTCTCGTGATGAGGCCTGTTCATTGCGAAAATGGGCCTCCAGACGATTACCTGCCGCAAGCCTGGAAAGCCCGACCGATGGCCGATACCGATCTAGCGACTGTTCACAACGCCGCCCTGCCGGTTGCCGCCGCCGATCCGGCGGAAATTGCCCGCATTTCCGACAGCATCAATATGACCGATCGCGCCGGCATCTCCGTCTATGGCGACCGCGCCCAGCAGACGGTCAGCGATTATGCCGACCGAATCGTGCGCGAGGTCCGCAACAAGGATCTCGGTGAGATCGGTCGCCTGCTAAGTGACATCATCCTCAAGTCCAAGGGCCTCGACCCGGCATCGTTGAAGGATAAGGGGTTCCTCAGCCGCATATTCCTCTCCGCACAGGCCCGGCTCGAACGGTTCAAGGCGGAATTCGAGGACGTGGCCGGTCAGATCGACCGGATCGGCCTCGAACTCGACCGTCACAAGGATACGCTGCGGCGCGACATCGCGCTGCTCGACGACCTGCATGAAGAAACCAGGCAGTCGATCATGCGGCTCGAGGCCTATGTCCAGGCTGGCAAAGCTTTTGCAGAGCGCTTTCGCAGCGTCGAGCTGCCGAGGCTGAAGGCTGAAGCCGAGGCGGCCGCGACTGGCCCCGGCGGTGGCATGCTGGAAGCGCAGACCTATCAGGACAGCTTGCAGGCGCTCGACCGGCTGGAGAAGCGGGTTTTCTACCTCCAGCAGGCGCGTCAGCTCGGCATTCAGCAACTGCCGCAGATCCGCATCGTCCAGGCGGGCGACGAGACGCTGATCGAGAACCTGCAGGCGACCTCGGCGCTGACGGTGCCGGCCTGGAAACAGAAGATGGTGATCCTGCTCGGGCTGACGCGGCAGAAATCGGCGCTTGAGCTGCAGAAGGCGGTGACCGACGCCACCAACGACATGATCCGCCAGGCCTCCGAGATGATGAAGGACCAGGCGATCGCCATAGAGCAGCAATCGCAACGCGGTATCGTCGATATCGATACGCTCGCCAAGGCGAACAGGGATTTGATCGACACGATATCGGGCGTGCTGCAGGTTCAGGAGGAGGGGCGCCGGAAACGGGCGCAGGCCGAGCAGCAGATGGAGCAGATGACGATCGAACTCAAGACGGCGATGACCAAGGCGTGATCGACAGGACGACGATGCGAGCACTGCTTTCAGGCCTGGCGCTTCTTGCCGCTCTGACTCTTGCCGGCTGCAATCCCTTCGCTCAGGGACCGAATTTCTCGATCGTCTCGGGATCGGAGAATACCGTTCTGCAGCCGATCGTCGAGGAATTCTGCAAGCAGAAGAATGCGACCTGCACCTTCAAATATGAAGGCACGCTCGATATCGGCCTGGCGCTGCAGAGCGACCAGGGCGTCGAGCAGGATGCGGTGTGGCCGGCCTCCAGTGTCTGGGTCGACATGTTCGACACCAGGCGCCGCGTCAAGAGCCTCACCTCGATCGTCCAGACGCCGGTGGTATTGGGCGTGCGCAGGTCGAAGGCCGAGCAGCTCGGCTGGATCGGCAGGGATGTGTTCATGAAGGACATTCTCGCCGCCGTCGAAAACGGATCGCTGAAATTCCTGATGACATCGGCGACGCAATCCAACTCCGGCGCCAGCGCCTATCTTGCCATGCTGTCGAGCGCACTCGGCAACAAGCCGGTGATCGAACCCGGCGATCTCGACGACAGAGCAGTCCAGGAGAGCGTCCGCTCGCTGCTTTCAGGTGTCGTGCGCTCGTCCGGCTCGTCCGGCTGGCTTGCCGATCTCTACGTCGCATCCGCCGGCAAGGGCACGATCTACGACGCTATGTGGAACTACGAAGCGGTGCTGAAGGAAACCAACGACAAGCTTGCCGCCTTGTCGCAGGAACCGCTTTACGCGATCTATCCGGCCGACGGCGTTGCCATGGCGGATTCGCCGATCGGTTTCGTCGATCATGGCCGCGGGCCGGAAGTCCAGACCTTCTTCAACGATCTGCTCGCCTATCTCGGCTCTGCTCCCGTACAGCAGCGCATCGCCGATACTGGCCGGCGCATTCCGCTGACCGGCGTCGCCGCAAAGCCGGAACCAGGCTGGAATTTCGATCCGACCCGGCTGGTGACCGCGATCCGCATGCCTGAGCCTGGTGTCATCCGCCAGGCGCTCACCCTTTATCAGGCAGCACTGCGCAAGCCGTCCCTGACCGCGCTCTGCCTCGATTTTTCCGGCTCGATGCAGGGCGACGGCGAGGACCAGTTGCAGAAGGCGATGCGTTTCCTGTTGACACCTGAAGAAGCGAGCAAGGTGCTGGTGCAATGGTCGCCCGCCGACCAGATCATCGTCATTCCCTTCGACGGCAGCGTGCGCAACACCTTCATGGCAAGCGGAAACCCGCTGGAGCAGCAAGGGCTGCTGAATGAGATTTCCCGGCAGAAGGCGGATGGCGGCACGAACATGTATGCCTGCGCCGAACGGGCCCTGCAGCAGATCGCCAGAACCGACAAGCTCTCGACGTATCTGCCGGCGATCGTCATCATGACCGACGGCAGGTCCGACGATCAAAGCCGGGCCTTCATGAGCGAATGGATCGCGATGGAGCCGCACGTGCCGATCTTCGGCATCACCTTCGGCGACGCCGATAAAACCCAGCTCGACAGCCTTGCCAGGCAGACGTCGGCGCGCGTGTTCGACGGTGGTTCGGACCTCGCCACCGCCTTCCGCACCGCACGCGGCTATAATTAGGACCGGCATGCGCAACTGGCTCGGCAATGATGGCAACTGGATCGTGGCGGGATTGGCGGCGGCAATCACCGTGCCACTGCTCAGTTTCATCGCCGGCATGCCATTCTGGATCGCCGCCATCATCGCCCTTCTGCTGTTTGCCGGCCTCGTCATTCTTCTGGCGCCGCGCCGGCTGTTCGAAGGCCTCGATATCAAGAGCATCGGCAGCGGCCGCGTCGCCTTTGCCCGCGACCTGCTGGAGGCCGCGATTCCCTTTGCCCAGAGGCTGGAGACCGCCGCCGACGCGATAGGCGATCGAAAGACGGCAACCGCCGTCCGGCATCTTGCCGAAATCGCCGCCGATGTCTTTCGCAAGGTCGAGGCCAAGCCCGAAAGCGCCAATGCCGTGCGGCGATTCCTCTCCTATTATCTGCCGCGCGCTGCCGAGGTGGCGGAAGGTTCTGCAGTCATCGAGGCTAAACGTGTTCCCGACCCCAAGCAGCTGGAGGAGGTCCGTGCCGTGTTGGTCAAGCTCGAAGAGGCCTTCGTCCATTATGCCGACAGCCTGATCGATGAGGCGCTGCATACACTCGACACCGATCTGCGCCTCATTCAGGCTTCGCTCAAAGAGGATATCGGACGTTGATGGCTCTTTCTCGCCGCGCTTTTGGAGTGGGATTGCTCGGAGCCGGCATCGTCGGCACCGGCGGTTATTTCGCCGTCAAGGACCGGCCCGAACTGCAGGGCCTGCTCGGCACCCGCACGACGCTGTTCGGCTTCGTCGGCGGCGAGAAGGAGGCATTCCTCTCCGACCCCGACGTCATCAGGGCGCTCGGCGGATACGGCTTGACGGTGGACAGCCGCGTCGCCGGCTCGGTCGAGATGGTTCGTGAACAGGCGTTGCTGTCGCAGCATCCGCAATTCCTCTGGCCGTCCTCTTCGATCATGGTCGATATCGCCAGGCAGAACGGCATCGGTATCCGCAACGACCGCGTTGTGCTGAACACACCGATCGTCGTCTATTCCTGGCAGCCCGTGGTCGATGGGTTGATCAAAGCGGGATTGGTCACGGTGACGAACGAAGGCCATCATCAGCTCGATCTCAAGGCGCTGCTCGACGCAATCCTCGCCGGCGTCGACTGGTCGAAACTCGGCGTCAATTCTCTTTACGGCCGCGCCCGCATCGTCTCGACCGATCCCAACCGCTCCAATTCCGGCTTCATGTTCGCAGGCCTCGTGCTCAGCCTTTTCAGCGGCAATGTCGCGACATCTGGCGATCTTGCCGCTTTCGGCGGCAAGGTGCAGGCGATCTTCCGCAACATGGGCTTCAAGTCACCGTCGTCAGGCAAACTTTTCGATCAGTATCTCGCAGGCGGCCTCGGCGGCGAGCCGATGATCGTCGGTTATGAGAACCAGCTGGTAGAATGGATTCTTGCCGATCCCGCGCGCTGGGAGCGCATCAAGGCAAGCGCGGGCGCAAAGCCGGTGGTGCTCTATCCGCGTCCGACCGTCTATTCGGCGCATCCGCTGATTGTCGTCGATGAGAACGCCAACCGGCTGATCGAAGCGCTGGTGAGCCCGAAGCTGCAGGAACTTGCCTGGACGGGACACGGCTTCCGCGGCCCCCTTGGGACCGCCACCGGTAACGCCGACAGCGCAATCGGCAGCCTGCTGCCGGCCGAGATCGATGCCATCCTGCCGATGCCCGACGCCGGCGTCATGCTGTCGTTACTGCCGACGCTGGCAAGCTGACCGGCTGCTTTCGCAGGAGCAGAGGTCCCGGGACCGGGCGCACAAACCGGGATTTTTCGGCGTAAGCCTTGCTTTTGCGACAAAACGAATGTATGGGCACCGCATTCCACACGTAAGGCATGGGATTGTCCGGGAGAAATCCGGATCGTTCCGCCCGGTGGCATCTTCGAAGAGGATGCTGTTCGCCTTGCGGAGGTTCAACCGGAAAAGGATAACAAAGGCATGGCATTGCCCGATTTTTCTATGCGCCAGCTTCTCGAAGCAGGCGTCCACTTCGGCCACCAGACGCACCGCTGGAACCCGAAGATGAAGCCGTATATCTTCGGCGATCGTAATAACATCCACATCATCGACCTGGCTCAGACCGTTCCGATGCTGTCGCGCGCCCTGCAGGTCGTCAGCGACACCGTTGCCCGCGGCGGTCGCGTTCTCTTCGTCGGCACCAAGCGCCAGGCGTCTGAGATCATCGCCGACAGCGCCAAGCGTTCGGCCCAGTACTACGTCAACTCGCGTTGGCTCGGCGGCATGATGACGAACTGGAAGACGATCTCCAATTCGATTCAGCGCCTGCGCAAGCTCGATGAGATCCTGAACGGCGAAGCCCAGGGCTTCACCAAGAAGGAACGTCTGAACCTCGAGCGCGAGCGTGAAAAGCTCGACAAGGCCCTCGGCGGCATCCGCGATATGGGCGGCACGCCCGACCTGATGTTCATCATCGACACCAACAAGGAAAAGATCGCGATCGACGAAGCCAAGCGCCTCGGCATCCCGGTCGTTGCCATCATCGATTCGAACTGCGACCCGGACCTGATCGACTATCCGATTCCGGGTAACGACGACGCATCGCGCGCTATCGCTCTCTATTGCGAGCTGATCTCCCGCGCTGCCATCGACGGCATTGCCCGTCAGCAGGGCTCTTCCGGCCGTGATCTCGGCGCGTCCTCAGAAGTTCCGGTCGAGCCGGCTCTCGAGGAAGCAGCCGAAGGCTGATGAAAGCGGGCGGATCGGAAGGTCCGCCAAAGCTTGCATGACTGGAAAGGCCGCTCGCGACTCATCGAAGTTCGGCGGCCTTGCCTGTTTCAGGGCGAGGGCATCAGGCTCTTTGCCAGATAAGTTTCGGTATGACGCGTCTTCATCACGCTGTCATACATACAGGTACATTTCGTGCCTCAATCCGGTGCCGCGCCGCGCTTTGCGGCCCACCGTATGAACCGACAAGAGGAAGCTAATGAGCGAGATTACGGCTGCAATGGTGAAGGAACTGCGCGAAAAGACCGGCGCAGGCATGATGGACTGCAAGAAGGCCCTTGCTGAGACCGGCGGCGACATGGAAGCGGCGATCGACTGGCTGCGCGCCAAGGGCATCGCCAAGGCTGACAAAAAGTCGGGCCGCACTGCCGCTGAAGGCCTCATCGCCGTTTCCAGCCAGGGCACCAAGGCAGTCGTCGTCGAAGTCAACTCCGAAACCGACTTCGTCGCCCGTAACGATGCCTTCCAGGATCTCGTCCGCGGCATTGCCAAGGTCGCCGTCTCCACCGACGGCACCGTCGACGCCGTTGCGGCTGCGACCTACCCGGCATCCGGCAAGTCCGTTTCGGACACTATCAAGGATGCGATCGCAACGATCGGCGAGAACATGAACCTGCGCCGCTCGGTCGCGCTCTCCGTCGAGGACGGCGTCGTCGCCACCTATATCCACAATGCTGTTTCCGACGGCCTCGGCAAGCTCGGCGTTCTCGTTGCCCTGAAGTCGACCGGCGACAAGGAAGCTCTGAACGCAATCGGCCGTCAGGTCGCCATGCACATTGCCGCGACTGCGCCGCTGGCGATCCGCCCTGAGGAAGTCGATGCCGCCGTCGCCGAGCGCGAGCGCAACGTCTTCATCGAGCAGTCGCGCGCTTCCGGCAAGCCTGACAACATCATCGAGAAGATGGTCGACGGCCGCATGCGCAAGTTCTTCGAGGAAGTCGCCCTTCTCTCGCAGGCTTTCGTCATCAATCCCGATCTCACGGTCGCAGCCGCGGTCAAGGAAGCCGAAAAGGCCGTCGGCGCGCCGATCGAAGTCGCCGGCATGGCCCGCCTTCTGCTCGGCGAAGGCGTCGAGAAGGAAGAGACCGATTTCGCAGCCGAAGTCGCGGCTGCCGTCAAGGGTTGATCTTCCAGCCATAATTGGGAAAACACCAGGGCATCGCGTGACAACGCGGTGCCCTTCGTGTATCGGGCATTCACGGCAATTTACGAGGAGCCAAGATGTCTATAGAGCCTGTCTATAAACGCGTTCTACTCAAGGCTTCCGGCGAAGCGCTCATGGGTAGCCAGGGCTTCGGGATCGATGTTGCGGTGGCAGACCGCGTTGCATCCGACATCGCCGAGGCAAGGCATATGGGCGTGGAAGTCGGCGTCGTCGTCGGTGGCGGCAATATCTTCCGCGGTGTCGCGGTAGCGTCCAAGGGCGGCGACCGGGTCACCGGCGACCACATGGGGATGCTCGGCACCATCATCAACGCGCTGGCGCTGGCGACCTCGCTGCGCAAGCTGAACATCGATACGGTGGTGCTCTCGGCCATCTCCATGCCCGAGATCTGCGAGAGCTTTTCGCAGCGCGCAACCCTCTATCATCTGTCGATGGGACGCGTGGTGATCTTTGCCGGCGGCACCGGAAACCCCTTCTTCACCACCGATTCGGCCGCAGCACTGCGGGCTGCTGAAATGGGCGCGGAAGCGATCTTCAAGGGCACGCAGGTGGATGGGATCTATACCGCCGACCCGAAGAAATATCCCGATGCGACTCGCCTCGACCGCCTGACGCACCAGGAAGTGCTGGACAGGGGGCTTGCGGTGATGGACGTTGCCGCCGTCGCGCTCGCCAGAGAGAATTCCATTCCGATCATCGTCTTCTCGATCCATGAGAAAGGCGGTTTTGCTGAAATCTTGACGGGGGGTGGCCTCAAGACCATCGTCTCCGACAACTGATATAAGCTGCGCCGCTTGATCAGGCGCAGCCCCTCGCTGGAACATGGTGATTTAGGCCCGGTTGGTCTGAAATCTGAATCACGTTGCGGCAAGCGAATCTGAAAGATAGCGACGCGCTTTATACGGGAGCATCGACATGAGTGAAGGTATCGACATCAAGGAACTGAAGCGCCGCATGGACGGCGCGGTTTCGGCATTCAAGAGCGATATCGCATCGCTGCGCACCGGCCGTGCTTCGGCCAACATCCTCGATCCGGTGACGATCGAGGCCTATGGTTCGCGTATGCCGCTGAACCAGGTCGCCAACATCACTGTGCCCGAGTCGCGCATGCTGTCGGTTTCCGTCTGGGACAAGTCGATGGTCAGCGCCGTCGAGCGCGGCATCCGCGAATCCAATCTCGGCCTCAACCCGATCGTCGACGGCCAGAGCCTGCGTATTCCGTTGCCTGAGCTGAACGAGGAGCGCCGCAAGTCGCTCGTCAAGGTGGCTCACGACTATGCCGAAAAGAGCAAGGTCGCGATTCGACATGTTCGCCGCGATGGCATGGACGGCCTTAAGAAGGCCGAAAAGGATAGCGTAATCGGCCAGGACGAGGGCAGGGCGCAGTCGGAACGTGTACAGAAGATGACGGACGAGACGATTTCCGAAATCGACCGCTTGCTTGGCGAGAAGGAAAAGGAAATCATGCAGGTCTAGTGGATCTGTGCCTTTGCCTGGAAAGACCGGACGGGAAATGTCGGAATCTGTATTTGTGACTGTGCCAGAGCATGTTGCCATCATCATGGACGGCAATGGACGTTGGGCCAAGCAGCGCGGCCTGCCGCGGACAATGGGCCACCGCAAGGGCGTCGAGGCGGTGCGCGAGACAGTACGCGCCGCCGGCGCGGCCGGCATAAAATATCTGACCCTCTTTGCCTTCTCCTCGGAGAACTGGCGCCGGCCGGAGGCCGAAGTCTCCGATCTGCTCGGTCTGTTGAAGGCCTTCATCCGGCGCGACCTCGCCGAACTCCATCGCCAGAACGTCCGCATCAAGGTGATCGGCGACCGCCACAGCCTGCGTAGCGACATTCTCGGCCTGCTGCTGGAGGCGGAGGAAACCACTAAGGACAATACGGCGCTGACACTGGTCATTGCCTTCAATTACGGTTCGCGCGACGAGATCTCCCGGGCTGTGGTGAGCCTGGCGAGGGATGTCGAGGCCGGCCGCCTGAGGGCGCAGGATATCACCCCCGCGCTGATCAACGCCCGTCTCGATACGGCGGGCATCCCCGATCCGGATCTCATCATCCGCACCAGCGGCGAGGAGCGGCTTTCCAACTTCCTGCTTTGGCAGGCCGCCTACTCAGAATTCATCTTCGTTCCGGAATACTGGCCGGATTTCAGCCCTGAGATCTTCCGCTCGGCGCTCGAGAAGTTCGCCTCTCGCGACCGGCGCTTCGGCGGTCTGTCGTCGCAGGCAGCCGCGGTTGGCACCTGATGCAGCAGGAATTGAAGCTCCGCATCGTTTCAGGACTGATTCTTGCGGCCATCGTTCTTGCAGCCACCTGGTATGGCGGGTTTGCCTTCCGCATTTTGGCGGCGGTGATCGGCCTACTGATCTATTATGAATGGTCGACAATCACCGGCATAGCGCGTGATTGGGTCGCCAATACAGTCGGCTGGATCGGCCAGGCGGCGATCGCCTTCCTCGTGCTTATCGGCAATTTCGAATTCGCCGCCGGCATGCTGGCCGGCGTCACTGCTGTCGGCATAGCGCTGATCATCCTGCATGGCACCAGCCGCTGGCTGCCGGTAGGCCTGTTTTATGCCGGTGCCACCGGCCTGGCGCTCGCTGCGATCAGAAGCGACGACCGGCCTGGCTTTTACGCGATGCTCTTCGTCTTTGCCGTCGTCTGGGCAACCGACATCCTTGCTTATTTCGTCGGCAGGGCGCTTGGCGGACCGAAGCTTGCCCCTTCGATCTCGCCGGGAAAAACATGGTCGGGCGCAATCGGCGGCGCCGTTTCGGCGGTCGCAGCCGGTGTGGTTCTCGTCCATTTTCTTCTTCCGGGCGCTGAAACCATCGCCGCGGTCGCAGCACTCGTTCTTTCGGTTTGCAGCCAGTCGGGAGATCTGTTCGAATCTTTCATCAAGCGAAAATTCGGCGTCAAGGATTCAAGCCGTCTCATTCCGGGTCATGGCGGCGTCATGGATCGGGTAGACGGACTGATTTTTGCCTGTTTTTCGGCGTTCTTGCTTGCTGGATTATTTTCGCTGATAAAGGGGACTGCGATGACGTCGCTCGGTGCGGCATTGTTCGGCCTTTGATAACGCCGCAGCCTGACGGAAGGAACTGATAGAAGTGATGGCCGATATATACGCATTCCTAATGGGGAATATCGTCACCTTCATCCTCGTGCTTTCGTTGCTTGTCTTCGTGCACGAGATGGGCCATTACCTCGTCGGGCGCTGGAGCGGTATCCGCATCCTTGCCTTCTCAGTCGGTTTCGGTCCGGAAATATTCGGCTTCACCGACCGTCATGGAACGCGCTGGAAGATCTCGGTGATCCCGCTTGGCGGTTACGTCCGTTTTTTCGGCGACGAGGACGCCTCGAGCAAGCCCGACACCGACAAGATCGCCGCCATGTCCGAGGAGGATAGGGCGCGCTCCTTTGCCGGAGCAAAGTTGTGGAAACGTGCAGCGACGGTTGCCGCCGGCCCGATCGCCAATTTCTTGCTGGCGATCGCCATCTTCACCGTTCTTTTCTCGGTCTACGGCCGCTCGGTCGCCGATCCCGTCGTTGCCGAGGTCAAACCGGATGGCGTGGCGGCTGCCGCCGGCATCCTTCCCGGCGATCTCTTGGTCGCCATCGACGGCGGCAAGGTCGAGACTTTCGACGACGTGCGCCGCTATGTCGCTATCCGCCCGAGCCAGACGATCGTCGTCACCATCGAGCGCGGCGGTCAGAAGCTCGACTTGCCGATGGTGCCGCAACGCGTCGACACGACCGACCAGTTCGGCAACAAGATCGAGCTCGGCCAGATCGGCATCGTCACCAACAAGGAGGTCGGCAATTTCCGCCTGCAGACCTATACGCCGCTCCAGGCGCTGCGTGAGAGTGTGATCGAGACCCGGGACATCGTCACCGGCACCTTCAAATATATCGGCAATATTTTTCGCGGAACGATGCGGGCCGATCAACTGGGCGGGCCGATCCGCGTGGCGCAAGCTTCGGGCCAGATGGCAAAGCTTGGTATAGGGGCAGTGTTGCAGCTCGCCGCCATGCTTTCGGTTTCGATAGGATTGCTTAACCTGATGCCGGTTCCGGTACTTGATGGCGGCCACCTGATGTTCTATGCGGTGGAAGCGGTGAGAGGAAAACCGCTGGGCGCCAAGGCTCAGGAAATCGCATTTCGCATTGGCTTGGCGATGATATTAACATTGATGGTTTTCACGACCTGGAACGACATTGGCCTGAGCTAAGGGTAAACGCGCAAGGCAGAGGAATTACTATTTATTTACGATGTTTCAAGGCTGTAGTGGCGAATGGGTCACGCTTCGAAATGAAGTAAACAGAAATTAACGACCTCCCTTGCTTGTATGTCAAAAGCGGGTAAAACGACACACGTGACCGGAATCGGGTTCTCTCGAGGCCGGGGACGAGGGAAAAAAAGGTAATAGGTGAAATGAAGGCTGGTTCAAAGTTTTTGAACGCAGTATCGGCGGTTGCGCTGTCTGCTAGTGTTGTTGCTTCGGGCGCAGGTGCTTTGACGTTCGTTTCTGCTACGGCCGCTGAGGCCGCGGTCATCCAGCGCATCGATGTGCGCGGCGCAAGCCGCGTTGGCGCGGAAGCCGTCCGGTCGAACCTCACCATCGCTCCCGGAAAGAGTTTTTCGAACACCGATATCGATGAATCGGTCAAGCAGCTCTACGGGACGGGCTACTTCTCCGACGTCAAGATTTCGGTCTCCGGAAGCACGCTGGTCGTCAACGTCCAGGAGGCCCAGCTCGTCAATCAGGTCGTCTTCAACGGCAATCGCAAGATCAAGGACGACAAGCTCGCCACCATTGTCCAGACCCATGCCGCCGGCCCCTACAGCGACACCCAGATCCAGTCCGACATCCAGTCGATCAAGGATGCCTACGCCGCCACCGGCCGCAGCGAGGTCGAGGTGACCACGCAGGTGGTGCCGCTCGGCGAAGGCCGCGTCAACCTTGCCTTCGTCATCAACGAGGGCGACCGCACCAAGATCGATTCGATCAACTTCGTCGGTAACAATGCCTACAGCGCCGGCCGTCTGGCTGCCGTCATTGCTACCAAGCGTTCGAACTTCCTGTCGTTCCTGACCCGCAAGGATGTCTATAACGAAGATAAGCTTCATGCCGACGAGGAAGCGCTGCGCCAGTTCTATTACAATCGCGGCTACGCCGACATGCGCATCGTCTCTTCCGATGCGACCTTTGACGACGCGACCAACAAATACACGCTCACCTTCAATATCGAGGAAGGCCAGCGTTACGACTTCGGACCGGTGACCGTCCAGTCGACCGTCGAAGGCGTCGGTTCCGAGCAATTGCAGCCACTCGTGCGCACCCACGAAGGTCAAGTCTACAACGCCAAGGAAGTGCAGAAGTCGATCGAAGCGATCTCCGATCAGGTCGCGTCTGCCGGTTATCCCTTTGCGCGCGTCACGCCACGCGGCAACCGCGACCTCAACAACAACACGATCGGTGTCGAATATCTGGTCGACCAGGGCGAGCGCGCCTATGTCGAGCGCATCGAGATCCGTGGCAACAGCCGCACGCGCGATTACGTGATCCGCCGCGAATTCGACATGAGCGAAGGCGACGCCTTCAACCAGCAGATGATCACCAAGGCCAAGCGCCGCCTCGAAGCGCTTGGTTACTTCTCCTCCGTCAATATCTCCACCCAGCCGGGCAGCTCGCCGGATCGCGTTGTGGTGGTCGTCGACGTGCAGGATCAGTCCACCGGTTCCTTTGGTGTCGGCGCGGGTTATGCCGCAGGCGGCGATGGTCTGCTGCTGGAAGCATCCATCGAGGAAAAGAACTTCCTTGGCCGCGGTCAGTACATCCGCATCTCGGCCGGCGGCGGTCAGGAAGGGTCGCGCGCCTACGGCCTTAGCTTCACCGAACCCTATTTCCTCGGTTATCGTCTGGCGGCCGGTTTCGACGTCAACCACAGCGAAACGTCGAGCAACGACAACTACGACTACCAGGAAACCAGCGTCGTCCTGCGCGTCACCGCGCCGATCACCGAGGACCTGGCGACGACGTTCCGCTATAATTACAAGCAGATGAAGTATGACGCGAATAACAACGATCTTGCCGACCTGTCCGCTCCGTATCAGCATCTCGTTGAGGACAGCCCGTGGACACGTTCTTCCGTCTCCCAGACGCTGACCTACAACACGCTTGACGATACGGTCCTGCCACGCGAAGGCATCTATGCGACGGCGACGCAGGAACTTGCCGGCCTCGGCGGCGACTCGCAATTCTACAAGATCTACGGCAAGGCCCGTTATTACCGTCTGCTCGCTGACGATGCCGATATCATCGGCTCGGTTTCTGCTTCGGCGGGTTATGTCGTCGGCTTCGGGGAGCACCTGAACGTCTTCGATCAGTTCACCCTGACCAACGGCGATATTCGTGGCTTTGAAAACAAGGGTATCGGCCCGCGCGTTTCCGGCACCAACGACGATCCGCTGGGCGGTACGACTTATTTCACGGCATCGGCCGAAGCGACCTTCCCGATGCCGGGCTTCCCGCGTGACTTCAACCTGCGCGGCGCGGTTTTTGCCGACGCCGGTACGTTGTTCGGCAACGACGTTGACCTGAGGGGCGACGGCATCGACGGCGAAGACGCCTCTCTGCGCGCTTCCGTCGGTGTCGGTGTGGTCTGGCAGTCTCCCTTCGGTTCATTGCGCCTGGATTACGCGATCCCGGTTCTCAAGGAAGACTTCGACAAAACGCAGAACTTCAAGTTTGGCATCAACAACCAATTCTGATATCGGCAGTCCGGAACTGTAAGACTCAATTCCGTTCTGGAGCATTGCCGATGGAGCAAAACGTTTTTTTTCTGCCCCATGGAGGTCTGAAGCTCGCTGAGCTGGCAGAGTTTCTTGGGGCGGAACTTGCCAATTCCGACCACGCCGATGTTATTGTCAGGTCCGTTGCCCCGATCCTCAGGGCGCGGGCGGGTGATGTCTGTTATATCCTGTCGCGCCGCAACCGCGACGAACTGGCGACATGCGAAGCCTCGGCGGTGATCTGCGACAAGGCGCTCGTCGATCTCGTACCTTCGCATATCCCGGTTATCCTGTCGTCCAATCCGCATGCCGCCTTCGCGATGGCGGGCGGCCTGTTTTATCCCGCTGCGTTGCGTCCGGTGGTCTTTTCCTCAGTTGAAAGCGAGATCGCGCCAAGCGCGGTGATCGGCCCGAGTGCCAAGCTTGAAAAGGGCGTGATCGTCGAGCCGATGGCCGTCATCGGTGCGCATGCCGAGATCGGCGAGGGGACGCGTATCGGCGCACACAGTATCATTGGTCCGAATGTCAAAATCGGCCGCGATTGTTCGATTGCGGCCGGCGCGAGCGTGCTCTGCGCATTGGTCGGCAATGGCGTCATCATCCATAACGGCGCCCGCATCGGCCAGGATGGTTTCGGTTACGCCCCTGGACCGCGCGGCATGATCAAGATCGTCCAGATCGGCCGAGTGATCATCCAGGACAATGTCGAGATCGGCGCCAACACCACGATCGACCGCGGCGCCATGGACGATACGGTCATCGGTGAAGGCACCAAGATCGACAACCAGGTGCAGATCGGCCACAACGTTCAAATCGGTCGCCACTGCGCCATCGTCGCGCAGGTCGGCATCGCCGGCAGCGCGAAGATCGGCAACGGCGTTCAGATCGGCGGCCAGGTCGGCATCAAGGGGCATGTCACGATCGGTGACGGCGTGCAGATCGCTGCCAAAAGCGGTATCATGACCGACCTTGCCGCCGGCGGGCAATATGGCGGTATACCGGCTCGTCCGCTAAAAGACTATCTGAGAGAGGCCGCACAACAAGTGTCGAAGTCCAAGTTGCGCGGCCGGAACCCTGGAGGCAAGGAAAATGACTGAAGAAGCCACGACAACGCTTTCTTCGGCGGACATCATCGAGATTATGAAGCTGCTGCCGCATCGTTACCCCTTCCTCATGGTCGACAAGATCATCGAGATCGACGGCGACAACAGCGCGATCGGCATCAAGAATGTCACGGTGAACGAACCGCATTTCACCGGCCATTTTCCGGAGGCTCCGATCATGCCGGGCGTTCTCCTGATCGAGGGCATGGCGCAGACTGCGGGCGCGATCTGTGCAAAGAAGGAAGGCCAGCCGGGTAACCTCGTCTACTTCATGACCATCGAGAATGCGCGCTTTCGCAAGCCTGTCGTTCCCGGCGATCGCGTCGAATTCCATGTCAGGAAGCACAAGCAACGCGGCAATATCTGGAAATTCCATTGCGACGCCAAGGTTGACGGCGCGCTTGTCGCCGAAGCCGATATCGGCGCGATGATCGTTCGTAAGGAACAGGCATGAGCACTATCGCCGAAAGCGCCCATATTCATCCGATGGCTGTCGTCGAAGACGGGGCTGTTATCGGTGAGGGCGTCAAGATCGGTCCGTTCTGCCATGTTGGGCCGCACGTCGTCCTGCATGAAAATGTCGAGCTCTTGTCGCATGCGGTCGTCACCGGCCGCACCGTGATCGGCAACGGCACGCGCATCTTTCCTATGGCCGTCATCGGCGGCGATCCGCAGAGCGTGCATCACGGCGGCGAGGAGACGACGCTTTCGGTCGGCGTCAACTGCACGATCCGCGAAGGCGTGACGATGAACACCGGCACGGCCGATTTTGGCGGCGAGACGATCGTCGGCGATAACAACCTCTTCCTTGCTAATTCCCATGTCGCGCATGACTGCAGGGTCGGCAATCACGTGATCATGTCGAACAATGTCATGCTCGCCGGCCATGTCGTCATCGAGGATCGCGTCATCCTGGGTGGGGGCTCGGCCGTTCACCAGTTCACGCGCGTCGGCCGCCACGCCTTCGTCGGCGGGCTTTCGGCGGTGAGCTACGACGTCATTCCCTACGGCATGCTGAACGGTAATCCCGGGCTGCTGAGCGGCCTCAATGTCGTCGGCATGACGCGCGCCGGCGTCGACCGTGCCGTCATCCACAGGGTGCGTCGCGCTTATAAGTCGATCTTCGAAGGAACGGGTTCGGTCCGCGAAAACGCCGCCGCCATTCGCGACGATTATGCCGATTGCGAGCAGGCGGTCCACATCCTCGATTTCATCGCCGCCGACAGTGACCGCGCTCTCTCCTCGCCGACCCGGGGGCAGAAGGGCTAGTCCGTGGCTTTATCAGGCGAAACCGCTGCGGGCCGGCTGGCGATCATCGCCGGCGGCGGTCTTCTGCCTTCCTATGTCGCCGCAGCTGCGCGTGCGGCAGGTGAAAATCCCGTCATCGTTGCGCTAAAAGACGAAAGCGACCGGCGCTGGGAAGGTTATGACCATGCCGTTATCGGCATCGGCGATTTCAAAGCTCTTGATGGCTTGCTCAACCGTTATGGCGTCGGCCGGGTCGTGATGTCGGGCAGCGTCGCCCGCCGGCCGGAATGGCGCGAGGTGCGCCCGACGCTGCGCATCCTGATGAAAGTGCCAGCCGCCATCCGGACCCTGCTGTCCGGCGGCGACGACACGGTTCTGCAGATGGTCATCCGGCTGATTGAAGGAAACGGCCGCCGCGTCGTCGGCGCCCATGAAATTGCCCCCGACCTCCTTGCCTCTGTCGGCCCGCTTGGTGCCGTCGTGCCCGGCGAGCAAGACAGGCGCGATATCAGCCGCGCAGCCGAAGCCGCAGACATGCTCGGCCGGCTCGATGTCGGGCAGGGCGCCATCAGCATCGGCGGGCGTGTCGTTGCGCTGGAAGGTCTAGAGGGCACCGATGAGATGCTGGACCGTGTCGCAAGTCTCAGAGCCGCCGGGCGGATTTCGCCGCGGCGGCGCGGCGCGCTCGTCAAGCTCTGCAAGCCACAGCAGGATATCCGCGCCGACCTGCCGGCGATGGGCGTTTCCACTGTGCTGAACGCGGCGAAAGCCGGTCTTGCCGGAATCGCGGTGGAGGCCGGCCGCTCACTGGTGCTCGACCGTGCCGCCGTCATCAAGGCTGCCGATGAGGCCGGACTCTTTGTCTGCGGCATCGATCGTGGGCTGCCGGCATGGGGGCTCGAATGAACGGGGCGCCGCTGAAGATCGCCGTCATTGCCGGTGAGGTCTCGGGTGATCTGCTCGGTGCTGATCTCATCGCTGCCCTGAAGCGGATTCATGCCGGCCCGGTGGAGCTTGTCGGCGTCGGCGGCGAGGGGTTGCAGGCCGAGGGCCTGAGATCCCTGTTCGATTTCTCCGAGCTGTCGATCATGGGCATCACCCAGGTGCTGAGCCGGCTGCCAAAGCTCTATACCCTGATCCGCCAGACGACCGCCGCCATCATCGCTGCAAAGCCTGACATTCTCCTCATTATCGACAGCCCGGATTTCACCCATCGCGTCGCCAAGCGGGTCCGCACCGCGCTGCCGGACCTGCCTGTCGTCAATTATGTCTGTCCGAGCGTCTGGGCCTGGAAGGAATATCGCGCCACGCGCATGCTTGCCTATGTCGATCATGTGCTCGCCGTCCTGCCCTTCGAGCCGGCAACGATGCAGCGCCTCAACGGCCCGGCAACCACCTATGTCGGTCATCGCCTGACCGCCGACCCTGCGCTGTTGGAAACCCGGCGCCTGCGCGCCGGCAGGCAGCCCGGCAACGGCCCGATCCTTCTTCTGCCCGGCTCACGCTCCTCCGAAATTCAGAAGCTCCTGCCGCATTTCGAAGTCGCCGCAAGCGAACTTGCCGCCCGCAATGGGCCGATGCGCTTTATTCTGCCGACGGTGACGCACAGGCAAGCGCTGGTTCGCCAATTGACGGCAGCATGGGAAGTAAAGCCGGAGATCGTGGTCGGCGCGGAAGCAAAATGGCAGGCCTTCGCTGAAGCCGATGCAGCCATGGCGGCATCCGGAACTGTCATTCTTGAACTGGCGCTTGCCGATGTTCCCGTCGTCTCCGCCTACAAGGTCGACTGGATCATGCGTCTGCTGACATCGGGCATCAAGACCTGGACAGGCGCGCTGCCAAACCTGATTGCCGATTACGCGGTCGTGCCGGAATACCTGAACGATATCGTTCGCGGCGCAAGTTTCGCACGCTGGATAGAAAGACTGTCAGCCGATACCTACCAGCTCAAGGCGATGAAGGAAGGCTATGATCTTATCTGGCAGCGCATGCAGACCGAAAAACCGCCCGGCGAACATGCCGCCGAAATCCTTCTCGACGTGCTGAAAAAGAAAAAACCCGGTCGCTTCTGAGGTGACCGGGTTTTTCGTTGGTTGGGGAAGCGATTAGCGCTTCGAAACCGGAATGTAGTCACGCTTCGGTTCGCCGACATAGAGCTGGCGCGGACGGCCGATGCGCTGCTCCGGATCCTCGATCATCTCGTTCCACTGCGCGATCCAGCCGACGGTGCGGGCAAGCGCGAAGAGCACGGTGAACATCGTCGTGGGGAAGCCCAGCGCCTTCAGCGTGATGCCGGAATAGAAGTCGATGTTCGGATAGAGCTTCTTTTCGATGAAATATTCGTCGGTGAGCGCGATGCGCTCAAGCTCCATCGCCACTTCGAGCAACGGATCGTCCTTGATGCCGAGTTCGCCGAGCACCTCATGCGTCGTCTTCTGCATGATCTTGGCGCGCGGATCATAGTTCTTGTAGACGCGGTGACCGAAGCCCATCAGGCGGAACGGATCGTTCTTGTCCTTGGCGCGGGCGATATATTCCGGAATGTGGTCGACTGAGCCGATCTCATGCAGCATGTTGAGCGCTGCTTCGTTGGCGCCGCCATGCGCAGGCCCCCAGAGGCAGGCGATGCCGGCTGCGATGCAGGCGAACGGATTGGCGCCCGACGAACCGGCGAGACGCACGGTCGAAGTCGAGGCGTTCTGCTCGTGATCGGCATGCAGGATGAAGATCCGATCCATGGCGCGGGCAAGCACCGGATTGACCACATATTCTTCGCAAGGCACGGCAAAACACATGCGCAGGAAGTTCGAGGCGTAGTCGAGATCGTTCTTCGGATAAACGAAGGGCTGGCCGATATGGTATTTGTAAGCCATGGCCGCAAGCGTCGGCATCTTGGCGATCATGCGCAGGCTGGCGACCATGCGCTGGTGCGGATCGGTGATGTCGGTTGAGTCATGATAGAAAGCCGACAGTGCGCCGACGCAGCCGCACATGACGGCCATCGGATGGGCGTCGCGGCGGAAGCCGGTGAAGAACCGGCTCATCTGCTCGTGCACCATGGTGTGGTGCGTGACGCGATAATCGAAATCTTTCTTCTGTACGGTGGTCGGCAGTTCGCCGTAGAGAAGCAGATAGCAGACCTCGAGGAAGTCGCCATGCTCGGCCAGTTGCTCGATCGGATAGCCGCGATGCAGCAGCACACCTTCGTCGCCGTCGATGTAGGTGATTTTCGATTCACAGGATGCGGTCGAGGTGAAACCCGGATCGTACGTGAAGGAAGCCGTGTTCTTGTAAAGGGCACCGATATCGATGACGCTCGGGCCGATCGTGCCGCTTTTGACGGCTAGGTCGACAGATTTGTCACCGATTTTTATTGTAGCGCTTTGATCCGTCATGCTGATCCTCCGAAATGGCGGTGGCGCCATAAAAGCGCCATAGGGGTTAAGCGTCCTTACCGATAGCTATATGATCGTGAAGCTAATGCCAAGTTACCGTGCCGGCATTTTGTGCATTGCGGTATCACCTTTTAGGCACTGCAGCGATGAGCCCCGTGCATATCGGAAGCCGATGATTCGCTTAGTCTTTTGGCGCTGGCGATTTTCCCTCATATTTCAATCGATTATCCTTGCCGGATTTGATTAGAGAATGCATTCTGGCCGTCTTCGCGGGTGACCTTGGGCGGCACATGCAGGAAGTGACGACAGTCGAATTGCGGCCGGAAGCAGGCGCCGGCTCAGCCGGTCCCTCCGGTTTTTCGCCGCCTATCGTGGTGATACGGCCGACCAGGACGCAGTCGACGACATCTTTGCGCCACCGGCTGCTCGCCGCAGCCCGGCAATCGATTGGCGCCGGCATGCGCATGCTGGGCGAGGAGGCGGATCATGGCCGCTTGCTGCTTTTTTCGCCGGTGTTTCTCGGCGCCGGGGCGGCCTTCTGGTTTGTTGCGGCATCCGAATTTCCGCTTGTTGCATCGCTGCTCTCTCTGTTGGTGCTGACGATCGCGGTTCTCATCGTCGGCCGCAGCCGGGCGGCATTGCGGGCGACGCTGCTGGCGCCTGCACTCGTGGCCGGCGGCATGCTCTGCGCACAATTCGAGAGCTGGCGGGCTTCGACGGTGATCCTCGATTCCTCGGTGACGACGACAGTGACCGGCCGAGTCGAGCGGCGAGAAGGCGACGGCCGTGGGCGCTGGCGCTACATTCTTGCCGTCACCGGCACGGAGGCGCCGGAGTTGAAGCGGCCGCCGGGACGCATAACCGCGATCGTCCGCGGCGCCGACATGCCTTTCGACATCGGCGACCTCATCACCGGCAGGGCACGACTGACGCCGCCGGCAGGCCCCGCACTTCCCGAGCTCAACGACTTCTCCTTCGGTGCCTATTTCGATGGCATCGGCGCCAACGGCTTCTTCTACGGTGCGCCAGAGAAGGATCTGGAGGCGGGTCCGCAGGCTGCCAGATCGACATCGGCAGCTCTGCTGGAATGGCTTTACCGCCTGCGCAGTAGCATTGGCGACCGCATACGATCGATCCTGCCCGGCGACACCGGCGCTTTTGCCGCTGCTTTGGTGACCGACGAGCGACGCGCCATCTCGAATGCGACGACGGAGGCGCTGCGCCAGTCCGGCCTTGCTCATATTGTCGCGATCTCCGGCCTCAACATGGCGCTGTCGGCCGGCATCTTCTTCGTCGGCTTCCGGATGCTGCTCAGCCTTTTTCCGGGCGTCGCTCAGGCCTATCCGACAAAGAAGATCGCCGCCGCCGGCGCGCTCAGCGCCGTCACCGCCTACTACCTGATTTCCGGCTTCGGGGTCTCGGCCGAACGTGCCTTCATCATGATGGCGATCATGCTGGTCGCCGTCTTCTTCGACCGGCCGTCGATCAGCCTGCGCAATGTCGTTCTCTCGGCGCTCGTCATCATCGCCATTTCGCCGTCCGAAGTCTTGGGCCCGAGCTTCCAGATGTCCTTTGCCGCGACATTGGCACTCGTATCGGGTTATCAACTGTGGAAGGACCGGCGCGTCCGCGAAAACGCCTTGCTGAAACTGCCGGTCTTCCGACCGGTCGTTGCCGTCGCCGGCTTCTTCGGCGGCGTCTTCCTGACCTCGCTGATCGGCGGTTTTTCCACGGCGCTGTTTTCGATCGAACATTTTCATCGCCTGACCGCTTACGGGCTGCCGGCAAATCTCGCGACGATGCCGATCATCTCCTTCATCGTCATGCCGGCCGGGCTGCTGGCGATGTTGCTCATGCCGTTCGGTCTGGACGTTCCGCTCTGGAAGGTGGTCGGCCTCGGCCTCGACCTGGTGATTGCGGTCGCCAAAACGGTGTCCGGTTGGGGCGGTGATATCGGCATCGGCCGCTTGCCGGCTTGGTATTTCGCTGTCGCCGTGGCCGGCTTTCTGCTGCTGACGCTGCTGCGCACCCGGCTGCGCCATATCGGCACATCGATTATCGCCGTCTCTACGCTCGGCGTGCTGCTTCTGCCGCTTCCCCGGGCGCCGGATCTGGTGATTTCGGAGGATGGCAGTCTCGTCGCAGTGGTCGCGGCTGCGGCAATCGCTTCCAACCGCGAAAACCCGCCGGATTTCATCTTCGATCAGTGGCAGAGAGCACTTGTCCTGCCGACGCATTTCCCGCCGAAAATGCTGGATGGTCCCGCTGTCCCGCCGGAGGGAGACGACCGCCGCGTCAGGCTTTCCCGCGATCAGCAGAATGAAGCGAGGGCGGCGATGCGGGCGGCTGTCGCCGGTGGTGAAGCAAACCGCTTTTCCTGCGTCAAAAAGGCCTGGTGCACATCAAGGCTCGGCAATGGTCATGTGGTTGCCGTCATCGACAACGCTGCCTATCTCGGTCCGGCTTGCGACGCGGCGGATATCGTCGTGACGTCGGTCCGCCTGCGGTTCAACAGCTGCCGATCAGGAGCGACGCTCTTTACCGGTGAGACGCTGCGCAGGACTGGCTCCGTCGAGCTGCGCTTCGCCGATGCCGGCCTGGAGGTCGTGACCGCATTCGAAACCCTGTCGCGCCCATGGAAGCGCCATCGCGCCTATGACTGGCGCAGCAACAGTTTTGCCGAATCCGGCCTCTCCAATGTCAGTGATAGCGGCGAATGAGGCCGACGAGCTTGCCCTGCACCTTGACGCGGTCCGGCCCGAAAATCCGGGTCTCATAAGCCGGATTGGCAGCCTCCAGCGCGATCGAGGCGCCCTTGCGGCGGAAACGTTTGAGCGTCGCTTCTTCGTCATCGACCAGGGCAACGACAATGTCGCCGGGACTTGCGGTGCTGCCGTTGCGGATGATTACCGTGTCGCCGTCGAAGATGCCGGCGTCGATCATCGAATCGCCCTTGACCTCCAGCGCATAATGTTCGCCGGAGCCGAGCATGTCTGCGGGAACGACGATGTCGTGGGTGTTATTCTGGATCGCCGAGATCGGAACGCCGGCAGCGATCCGGCCCATGACCGGCACGGAGACGGAGTTGCCGTTATCGGCGACCGGTTTTGCAGGAGCGGCGGCGGCGACCGGCTGCGGCTTGCCGAGGCTGCCCTCGATGACGCTTGGCGAAAAGCCGCGCCGGGGCTGGATGCTCGGGCTGTAGGCCTCCGGAAGCTTGATGACCTCGAGCGCCCGGGCGCGGTTCGGTAGGCGGCGAATGAAGCCACGCTCTTCAAGCGCTGTGATCAAACGATGAATGCCGGATTTCGAGGCCAGATCCAGGGCATCCTTCATTTCGTCGAAAGAGGGCGGAATGCCGGATTCCTTCATGCGCTCATGAATGAAAAGCAGGAGCTCCTGTTGTTTGCGCGTGAGCATCGACGTGTGACCCCTTGATTGAAACAAATCCAGAACAGAACACTATATGTTCCATATGTGTTCCGCAAGTAGCTAAATTTCCGTAAAACTTGCCGCCAACTCGTTGAGTTTTTTATTTTCATTCGCCGGATTGGCGCACATGTCTTGCATTGAAGGTGGCGCTGTCGCACCCTCTTGGCGTTTCAGGGAGGGATATCATGAACGAGCACTCGGCCAAACCGCACCCGCTGGATCATGTCGTGCTGCCCGTTGTCAATATCGACCTGGCGCGCGAAAGGCTCGGCAAGCTTGGCTTCACCGTTGCCGCCGATGCCCGCCATCCCTTCGGAACGGAGAATGCCTGCGTCTTCTTTGCCGACAAGACCTATCTGGAGCCGCTCGGTATCGCCAGCCGCGAGGAGAGCGAGGCATCGGCGCGGCAAGGCAATGTCTTCACCGCCCGCAATCGGGCCTTCCGCTTCCGCTGTGGCGAGGAGGGGCTTTCGGCGGTGGCGTTCGGCACCGGGGATGCCGGCCGCGCTCATCGGAGCTTCGTCGGCAGCGGATCGAGCGCCGGCGACATGCTGCAGTTCAGCCGGCCGATGAAAATGCCGGACGGTTCCGAGACCATGGCCGGCTTCAAGCTGGCCTTTGCCGCTGAGTTGCGCGCGCCGGATTTCTTCCTCTTCTGTGTTGAGCGCATCAATCCTCTGCCGGCCGATCGCGGTGCGCTAGAGACGCATGCCAATGGCGTCACCGGCATTGCCGAGATCGCGCTTTGCGCGCCGGACCCCTCTGCATTCGCCGCCTTCGTCAGCCTTGCAACGGCGCAATCGGCCGTCGAGAAAACCGGTTTCGGCGTTAATATCGCGGCGCCGAATGCGAAAATCAGCCTGATGACGCCGGAAGGGCTGGAGGCCTATTTCGAGATCGCCGTCGCATCCGCCGACCGCGGCCTGCGCGGCCGGGCTATCCTCTTTACCGTCACCGATCTTGCCGTGACAGAAGCGCATTTGGCTGCTAACGGAGTGACCTACACGCGCAAGAACAATCGCATTCTGGTGAAGCCCGCGCCCGGGCAGGGCACGCTCTTCGCCTTCGAGGAAACACGATGAGCACTGATACGAATTCCGAAGTCAGGATCGGCGAGGGCGCAGGCCAGGTCACATTTTCCAATACCGGCCGCCTGTCGCTGATTGCCGGCCCTTGCCAGATGGAGAGCCGCGACCACGCCTTCATGGTTGCCGGCACACTGAAGGAGCTTTGCGCCAAACTCGGCATCGGTCTCGTCTACAAGAGCTCCTTCGATAAGGCAAACCGCACCTCGCTCTCTGCCGAACGCGGCATCGGGCTTGAAAAGGGCATGCAGATCTTCGCCGACCTGAAGAAGGAGTTCGGTTTTCCCGTCCTGACCGACGTCCACACCGCCGAGCAATGCGCCGCGGTGGCAAAAGTGGTCGATGTCCTGCAGATCCCGGCTTTCCTCTGCCGCCAGACCGACCTTCTGATCGCCGCCGCCGAGACCGGCCGCGCCGTCAATGTCAAGAAGGGCCAGTTCCTCGCTCCCTGGGATATGAAAAACGTCCTGAAGAAGCTCAATGCCAGCGGCAATCCGAACGTGCTCCTGTGCGAACGCGGCGCCTCCTTCGGTTATAACACTTTGGTCTCCGACATGCGCTCGCTGCCGATCATGGCGTCGATGGGCGCGCCGGTTGTTTTCGATGCAACGCATTCCGTGGCGCAGCCGGGCGGGCAGGGCGATTCCTCCGGTGGTCAGCGGGAATTCGTGGAAACGCTGGCGCGCGCAGCGGTGGCGACCGGTATCGCCGGCGTGTTCGTCGAAACCCATCAGGACCCCGACAACGCACCGTCCGACGGCCCGAACATGGTCTATCTCAAAGACATGCCGCGGCTTTTGGAAAAGCTGCTCGCCTTCGATGCTGTCGCCAAGGGCTGACAGTCAAAAGCCTGACATGTTCGTGCTATAGCGACGTTCAGACATGCAGGTCGAGGGTGTCGCAATGCGCCATTGTAATTTGCACGCCTTCGATTATGACAGGCTTCGAACGATTGATCACCCACCGAGCAGGAAGAACCCATGACTGCAATCACCGATATCATCGCCCGCGAGATTCTCGATAGCCGTGGCAACCCCACCGTCGAAGTTGATGTCTATCTCGAAGACGGCAGCATGGGCCGCGCGGCCGTTCCCTCGGGCGCTTCGACCGGCGCGCATGAGGCGGTCGAGCTGCGCGACGGCGGCAAGCGCTACCTCGGCAAGGGTGTGCAAAAGGCGGTCGATGCCGCCAACACCGAGATCTTCGACGCGATCGGCGGCATCGATGCCGAAAACCAGATCCAGATCGACAACATCATGATCGAGCTCGACGGCACGCCGAACAAGTCGCGCCTCGGCGCCAACGCCATTCTCGGCGTATCGCTGGCCGTCGCCAAGGCTGCCGCCCAGGCCTCCGGCCTGCCGCTCTACCGTTATGTCGGCGGCGCGTCCGCGTGCCTGCTTCCGGTTCCGATGATGAACATCATCAACGGCGGCGCCCATGCCGACAATCCTATCGATTTCCAGGAATTCATGATCCTGCCGGTCGGCGCCGATACGATCGCTGAAGCCGTACGCATGGGTTCGGAAGTCTTCCATACGCTCCGCAAGGAACTGGCCGCGCAGGGCCACAACACCAATGTCGGCGACGAAGGCGGTTTTGCACCCGGCCTGAAGAGCGCGCCCGAGGCTCTCGACTTCATCATGAAGTCGATCGAGAAAGCCGGCTATACACCGGGCGACGACATGTGCCTCGGCCTTGACTGCGCCTCGACGGAATTCTTCAAGGACGGCAAGTACGTTCTTGAAGGCGAGGGCCGCACGCTCGAATCGGGCGCCATGGCCGAATATCTGGCCGAACTCGCTGCTAAGTACCCGATCATCTCGATCGAGGACGGCATGGCCGAAGACGACTGGGACGGCTGGAAGACGCTGACCGACTTGGCCGGCAAGAAGACCCAGCTCGTCGGCGACGATCTCTTCGTCACCAACTCCGCTCGTCTTCGCGACGGCATTCGCATGGGCGTCGCCAATTCGATCCTCGTCAAGGTCAACCAGATCGGCTCGCTGACGGAAACGCTCGACGCCGTCAACACGGCGCACAAGGCAGCCTATACCGCCGTCATGTCCCACCGCTCCGGCGAAACCGAAGATTCGACCATCGCCGACCTCGCGGTCGCCACCAACTGCGGCCAGATCAAGACCGGCTCACTGTCGCGTTCCGACCGCCTCGCCAAGTACAACCAGCTGATCCGCATCGAGGAGGGCCTGGGCCCGCAGGCTCAGTATGCCGGCCGCTCGATCATCCGCGCCTGATCGAATCTGATTTTCAAACGGCTTGAGCCCGCGCCTCTCCGGCGCGGGTTTTTTGTTGCCCGTCTTTACGGTCAATGAACGGTTAATCTCTGCGCGTTATGCTGAACGAATTGGTAATGCGTTCAAGAGCATGCGTGTATGTGGACAAAGCATCATAAGAAGAGAAAGTTCGGCCGCTTCGTCATTCCGGCCATGACGGTCGCCTTCCTTTCCTATTTCGGTTATCATTGCATTCATGGCGATTACGGCCTGCGCGCAACAGAGACGTTCGAGCATCAGCGTGTCGCGCGTGAAAAAGAGCTTGCGATCTTGAAGGCGAAGCGCGAACATCTGGAAAATCAGGTCGCGCTGCTGAGTGACGGCTCGCTCGACAAGGATATGCTGGACGAAAAAGCGCGCTATCAGCTCAACATGTCGCGCGCGGACGAGATCGTCATATTCAACCATTATTCCAATTAACTGAAATCAGGTTAATTGGTATTTCCGAAATGTAATCAACTGTTTAGTGCTGAATATGAGCCATGCAATTATGGCATTGCTGTGGTCATCTTTCTTCCCTATGGTACGCGCCACCAAGAACCGACAAACCCATAGGGAGGGTTGAATGGCGCCGCGAAAGACCGCGACCGTTTCCAGCCGCAAAACTGCAGCAAAACCGGCAGCCAAAGCATCGAATGGAGGCCCGGTAGCCGACTTCGATCGCGATGAAGAGCTCAAGGCCTATCGCGAGATGCTGATGATCCGCCGCTTCGAGGAGAAGGCCGGCCAACTTTACGGCATGGGCTTCATCGGCGGCTTTTGCCACCTCTACATCGGTCAGGAAGCTGTCGTCGTCGGCATGCAGATGGCGCAGAAGGAAGGCGACCAGGTCATCACCGCCTATCGCGACCACGGCCACATGCTGGCAACCGGCATGGAAGCGCGCGGCGTCATGGCGGAACTGACCGGGCGCCGCAGCGGCTATTCCCACGGGAAGGGCGGCTCGATGCACATGTTCTCGAAAGAAAAGCATTTCTACGGCGGTCACGGCATCGTCGGTGCCCAGGTTTCACTCGGAACCGGTCTTGCCTTTGCCAACCATTACCGCGGCAACGGCAATGTCTCGATCGCCTATTTCGGCGACGGCGCCGCCAACCAGGGCCAGGTCTACGAGAGCTTCAACATGGCGGCCCTCTGGAAGCTGCCGATCGTCTATATCGTCGAGAACAACCGCTACGCCATGGGCACGTCGACGGCGCGCGCCACCGCCCAGTCGAACTACTCGCTGCGCGGTTCCGGCTTCGGCATCCCCGGCATTCAGGTCGATGGCATGGACGTTCGCGCCGTCAAGGCGGCGGCCGACGAGGCGCTCGAACATTGCCGCTCCGGCAAGGGTCCGATCATTCTCGAAATGCTGACCTATCGTTATCGCGGTCACTCCATGTCCGACCCGGCGAAGTATCGCTCCAAGGACGAAGTGCAGAAGATGCGCTCCGAACATGACCCGATCGAACAGGTGAAAGCACGCCTCGTCGAAAAGGGCTGGGCTTCCGAAGACGATCTGAAGGCGATCGACAAGGATGTCCGCGACATCGTCGCCGACAGCGCCGACTTCGCCCAGGCCGATCCGGAGCCGGATGCATCCGAGCTCTACACCGACATTCTGCTCTAATCGGGGAGGGAACCCATGCCTATCGATATCCTCATGCCCGCCCTCTCTCCGACGATGGAAGAAGGCACGCTGTCCAAATGGCTGAAACAGGAAGGTGACAAGGTCACCTCCGGCGACGTGATTGCCGAAATCGAAACCGACAAGGCGACGATGGAAGTCGAAGCCATCGACGAAGGCGTCATCGGCAAGCTGCTCGTCGACGCCGGCACCGAAGGCGTCAAGGTCAACACCAAGATCGCCGTGCTGTTGCAGGACGGCGAATCCGCCGCGGATATCTCCGCCGCCAAACCGGCCGCCGCTGCCGCCCCAGCGGTTGCCCAGGAAGAAAAGCCGACCAACACCGGTTCTGCTGCAGCGCCGCTTCCGGCCGAGCCGAAGGCCGTCGTGCCGAATGACCCGGAAATTCCGGCCGGCACCGAAATGGTGTCGACCACCGTGCGCGAAGCGCTCCGCGACGCCATGGCCGAGGAAATGCGCGCCAGCGAAGACGTCTTCGTCATGGGCGAGGAAGTCGCCGAATATCAGGGCGCCTACAAGGTCACACAGGGCCTGCTGCAGGAATTCGGCCCTCGCCGTGTCATCGATACGCCTATCACCGAGCACGGTTTTGCCGGCGTCGGTGTCGGCGCCGCAATGGCCGGCCTTCGCCCGATCGTCGAATTCATGACCTTCAACTTCGCCATGCAGGCGATCGACCATATCATCAACTCCGCCGCCAAGACGCTCTATATGTCCGGCGGCCAGATGGGCGCGCCGATCGTGTTTCGCGGCCCGAATGGCGCCGCCGCCCGTGTCGGCGCCCAGCACAGCCAGGACTATGCTGCCTGGTACAGCGCAATCCCCGGCCTGAAGGTCGTCATGCCCTACACGGCATCCGACGCCAAGGGCCTGCTCAAGGCTGCGATCCGCGATCCGAATCCGGTCATCTTCCTCGAGAACGAAATTCTCTACGGCCAGCACTTCGATGTGCCGAAGCTCGACAATTTCGTCCTGCCGATCGGCAAGGCTCGCATCCATCGTCCGGGCAAGGACGTAACCGTGGTCTCCTTCGGCATCGGCATGACCTATGCGACGAAGGCTGTCGCCGAACTCGAAAAGATCGGCATCGACGTCGAACTGATCGACCTTCGCACCATCCGCCCGATGGATCTGCCGACCGTGATCGAATCGGTGAAGAAGACCGGTCGCCTGGTCACCGTCGAGGAAGGCTATCCGCAATCATCCGTCGGCACCGAAATCGCCACCCGCGTCATGCAGCAGGCCTTCGATTATCTCGATGCGCCGATTCTGACGATTGCCGGCAAGGATGTGCCGATGCCCTACGCCGCCAATCTCGAAAAGCTGGCGCTTCCGAACGTCGGCGAAGTCGTCGATGCGGTGAAGGCTGTTTGTTACAAATAAGGGGAGGGTATCTCGATGCCGATCAATATCACGATGCCCGCCCTCTCTCCGACCATGGAAGAAGGCAATCTTTCCAAATGGCTGGTCAAGGAAGGCGACACGGTCAAGTCTGGCGATGTGATCGCCGAGATCGAGACCGACAAGGCGACGATGGAAGTCGAAGCCGTCGATGAAGGCACGGTCGCCAAGCTCGTCGTTGCCGCCGGCACCGAAGGCGTCAAGGTCAATGCGCTGATCGCCGTTCTCGCCGCCGATGGCGAGGATGTCGCCGCTGCCGCAAGCGGCGCGGGCTCGCCCGCTCCGGCGCAGAAGGCCGAAGCCGCACCGGCCGCAAAAGCGGAGGCTGCACCGGCCCAGTCCGCTCCGGCTGCAGCACCGGCACCTGCCGCTGCACCTGCATCGGTTTCACCAGACGGCAGTCGCACCTTCTCTTCGCCGCTTGCCCGCAGGCTCGCCAAGGAGGCCGGTATCGACCTTTCGGCTGTCGCGGGCTCCGGCCCGCATGGCCGCGTCGTCAAGAACGACGTCGAAGCCGCCGTTGCCGGTGGTGGCGCCAAGGCCGCCACACCCGCAGCTACCGCTCCGCAAGCTGCTGCGGCTCCGGCTCCGGCCGCTGCAGCGCCGAAGGGCGCTTCCGAGGAGGCCGTGCTCAAGCTGTTCGAACCGGGTTCCTACGAGCTCGTGCCGCATGACGGCATGCGCAAGACGATCGCCAGACGCCTGGTCGAATCCAAGCAGACGATCCCGCATTTCTACGTCAGCGTCGATTGCGAGCTCGATGCTCTGATGGCGTTGCGCGCCCAGCTGAACGATGCAGCCCCGCGCAAGGATGGCGCTCCCGCCTACAAGCTCTCGGTCAACGACATGGTCATCAAGGCCATGGCGCTGTCGCTGCGCGACGTTCCGGATGCCAACGTCTCCTGGACCGACAACAACATGGTCAAGCACAAGTACGCCGATGTCGGCGTCGCCGTCTCGATCCCCGGCGGCCTGATCACCCCGATCATCCGCAAGGCCGAGCAGAAGACGCTGTCGGCGATCTCCAACGAGATGCGCGATCTCGGCAAGCGGGCCAAGGACCGCAAGCTGAAGCCCGAGGAATATCAGGGCGGCACCAGCTCGGTCTCGAACATGGGGATGATGGGCGTGAAGAACTTCGCCGCCGTCGTCAACCCGCCGCATGCGACCATCCTTGCGGTCGGCGCCGGCGAACAGCGGGTCGTCGTCAAGAAGGGCGAAATGGCTATCGCCACCGTGATGTCGGTCACGCTGTCGACCGACCATCGCTGCGTCGATGGCGCGCTCGGCGCCGAGCTGCTCCAGGCCTTCAAGGGCTATATCGAAAACCCGATGGGCATGCTGGTCTGACAACTGGGCGGAGGCGGAAATGACCAAGGCCGTTCTTTGTTATGGCGACTCGCTGACCTGGGGTTATGACGCCGAGACGATCGGCCGTCATGACTACAAGAATCGCTGGACGAGCGTGCTTCAGGCAGCGCTCGGCAGTGAGGCGCGTGTCATTGCCGAAGGCCTGAATGGTCGCACGACCGCTTTCGACGATCACCTGGCCGACTGCGACCGCAACGGTGCGCGCATTCTGCCGACGATCCTGCAGACGCACGCGCCGCTCGACCTCGTCATCCTTCTGCTCGGCACCAACGACATGAAGCCGGTCGTGGCCGGCTCGGCTTTTGCCGCCTGCCAGGGCATCAGCCGGCTCGTACGGCTGATCCGCAATCATGCCTGGCCCTTCGAATTCGACGGGCCGGAGATCCTGATCGTGGCGCCGCCGGCGATCTGCGCGACCGGCAATGTGCCTTTCGCCGCATCCTTTCCCGGCGGCATCGACGAATCGGCAAAGCTTGCAACCCTTTATCGTGATCTTGCCGACGAACTCGGCTGCGGCTTTTTCGACGGCAATTCCGTCGCCAGGACCACACCGATCGACGGCATTCACCTCGATGCGGAAAATACGCGTGCGCTCGGGCGTGGGCTGGAATCGATCGTACGGATGATGCTGGGGATCTGACCATGACCGCCTTCATCGCCCTGCGGCAGGCCTCACGGCGGGATGCCTCGGAGCTGGCGATCTTGGCGGATATTGCCTCGCACGGTTTTGCTTCCCGGCTCTGGTTCGCCGATGTGGCGAACGGCATCAGCGACACGCCCTTAGAGCGGGGCCGGCTGAAGATGAGCGAAGAGGAAGTTGTCGGCGGCTGGCAGGATGCCGTCATCGCCGAGGCCTATGGCGAGGTCGCGGGTGTGGCGATCGGCCATGCGCTGCAGGAAGGCATAGGCGATATCGAGGCGACGATTCCAGCGACCGAGCCGATGCTCGCCTTGCAGAAAACGGTAGTCGGAAGCTGGTTCGTCGGCAGTCTCGGCGTCTATCGCCATCTGCGCGGCATCGGCATCGGACGCAGGCTGCTGGAGGATCAGATCGACAGGGCCGATCGCCGCCCCGTCAGTCTCATTACCGCAAGTGATAACGAAGCGGCTCTGTCGCTTTATGGAAGAAACGGATTCCTGGAGGCTGCGCGCGCCGATGCCGTGCCGCTCTTCGAAAACAGCAAAAGACACGCGTGGGTGCTCATGACCCGCAGCGCAGCGTAACAAAGGCAGGAAACACATGGCTGAATCCTACGACGTCATCATCATCGGCTCCGGCCCCGGCGGCTATGTCGCCGCCATTCGCGCCAGCCAGCTCGGCCTCAAGACCGCGATTGTCGAGCGCGAGCATATGGGCGGCATCTGCCTGAACTGGGGCTGCATACCCACAAAGGCGCTGCTGCGCTCGGCCGAGGTGCTCGACCATGCTAATCACTTCAAGGATTACGGTCTCGTTCTCGAAGGCACGGTCAAGCCGGATGCCAAGGCCGTCGTCGGCCGCTCGCGCGCCGTCTCCGCCCGTCTCAATGCCGGCGTCGGCTTCCTGATGAAAAAGAACAAGATCGACATCATCTGGGGCGAGGGCAAGATCACCAAGCCTGGCGAGATCGTCGTCGGCAAGTCGTCGAAGCCCGCCGTCGAGCCGCAGCACCCGCTGCCGAAGAACGTCAAGGGCGAGGGCACCTATACCGCCAAGCATATCATCATCGCCACCGGCGCCCGCCCGCGCGCGCTGCCCGGCATCGAGCCTGATGGTAAACTGATCTGGACCTATTTCGAGGCGCTGAAGCCGGATGCACTGCCGAAGTCGCTGATCGTCATGGGTTCGGGCGCGATCGGTATCGAATTCGCAAGCTTCTATCGCTCGATGGGCGTCGGCGTGACCGTTGTCGAAGTCATGCCGACCATCATGCCGGTCGAGGATGCCGAGATTACCGCCATCGCCCGCAAACAGCTTGAAAAGCGCGGCCTCAAGATCTTCACCAGCGCCAAGGTCACCAAGGTCGAGAAAGGTGCGGGCAGCATCACCGCGCATGTCGAGACCGCAGACGGCAAGGTCCAGCAAATCACTGCCGACCGGCTGATTTCGGCCGTCGGCGTTCAGGGCAACATCGAAAACCTCGGCCTCGAGGCGCTCGGCGTCAAGACCGACCGCGGCTGCGTCGTCATCGACGGTTACGGCAAGACCAGTGTCGCCGGCATCTATGCGATCGGCGATGTCGCCGGCCCGCCGATGCTGGCGCACAAGGCCGAGCATGAGGGCGTGGTCTGCGTCGAAAAGATCGCCGGCCTGCCGAACGTTCATCCCACTGATAAGGGCAAGGTCCCGGGCTGCACCTATTGCAATCCGCAGGTCGCCTCCGTCGGCATCACCGAAGCCAAGGCCAAGGAACAGGGCGGCGACATCCGCGTCGGCCGCTTCTCCTTCGCGGCGAACGGCAAGGCGATCGCGCTCGGCGAAGACCAGGGCATGGTGAAGGTGATCTTCGACAACAAGACCGGTGAGCTGCTCGGCGCCCACATGGTCGGCGCTGAAGTCACCGAGCTCATCCAGGGCTTCGTCGTCGCGATGAACCTCGAAACGACCGAGGAAGAACTGATGCACACCATCTTCCCGCATCCCACCGTTTCCGAAACGATGAAGGAAGCGGTGCTCGATGCCTATGGCCGTGTGCTGAACGCTTGATAATTTCCAGGGCCGCCCTTTATCTCAGGGCGGCAAAGCCGTCCCGCCGGGTGGCCAAAACCATCCCCGTCGTGGCTTATTCCTCCGGGGTGGAAAAAACGAAAGGCAATTATCATGTCTATGGAGACGCAGGCGTTGCTGGTGTTTTTGCTGATCGGCCTCGTTGCAGGCTTCCTCGCAAGTCTGGTCGTCGGTGGCGGCGGCTTGATAAGATGCCTGCTGAGCGGCATCATCGGCGCCTTCGTCGGCGGTTACCTGTTCAGCGCGCTCGGCATTTCGCTGGGCATTGAAAACGCGCTGGTGGTGCAGATCATCCACGCCACCGTCGGCGCCATCATCGTGGTGCTGATCGCCAGAGCGGTCGCTTGAGGCGCAACTGAAGGGCAGGGCAGAATGGAAAGTGTCGGCTGGATTTCGGCAATCATCATCGGCGGACTTGCGGGCTGGCTCGCCGGCAAGCTGATGGAAGCGCGATACGGGATTTTCCTGAACATCGTGCTCGGCATCGTCGGTTCGGTCGTCGCCAGCGCCGTGCTCGCGCAGTTTGATGTCGAAGTGGTCGGTGGGCGGCTCGGTTACTTCGTGACGGGTTTCCTCGGCGCCTGCCTGCTGATATTCCTGGCGCGGCTCGTGCGGCGCTAGATCCGGATGATTTGCCGCAAGGAGCGGTAGAAAGCTGATACTGCAATGGTGACCATTCTCGACACGATCAATCCTGACGCCAAGCGCGTGCGCCATCCCGAAAAGGCGCATCGGCCCGATACGGAAGTCATGCGCAAGCCGGACTGGATCCGCGTCAAGGCGCCGACCTCCAAGGGGTATGCCGAGACGCGCGCGATCGTGAAGGAGCACAAGCTCGTCACCGTCTGCGAAGAGGCCGGCTGCCCGAATATCGGCGAGTGCTGGGACAAGAAGCACGCCACTTTCATGATCATGGGCGAGATCTGTACTCGCGCCTGCGCCTTCTGCAACGTCGCCACCGGCAAGCCGAACGCGCTCGATATGGCCGAGCCGGAGAATGTCGCCAAGGCGGTCAAGGAGATGGGCCTATCCCACGTCGTCATCACCTCGGTCGACCGTGACGACCTGGAGGACGGCGGCGCCGAACACTTCGAAAAGGTGATCTGGGCGATCCGCGCAGCCTCGCCGATGACGACGATCGAGATCCTGACGCCGGATTTCCTGAAGAAGCCTGGTGCGCTGGAACGCGTCGTCGCCGCCAAGCCTGACGTTTTCAACCACAATATGGAAACGGTGCCCGGCAACTATCTGACGGTTCGCCCCGGCGCGCGCTATTTCCATTCGGTCCGCCTGCTGCAGCGGGTGAAGGAACTCGATCCCACCATGTTCACCAAATCGGGCATCATGGTCGGCCTCGGCGAGGAGCGCAACGAAGTGCTGCAGCTGATGGACGATCTGCGCACCGCCGACGTCGATTTCCTGACGATCGGCCAGTACCTGCAGCCGACCCGCAAACATCACAGGGTCGAAAGCTTCGTCACTCCAGACGAGTTCAAGTCTTATGAGACCGTCGCCTACAGCAAGGGCTTCCTGATGGTCGCCTCCAGCCCGCTGACCCGCTCCTCCCACCATGCCGGCGACGATTTCGCCCGGCTGAGAGCGGCGCGCGAAAAGAAGCTGCTGATCGCCGCCGAGTAAGAGCCGGCCTCAGGGTCGGCGTATCGCCCATTGCAGCGCGGGGTAGCTGCCGATCATCTGGAACGCGCCAACCCCGACTGCCTCGCGAACGGCGACAGCTACGCCGCTGTGGGTATGCCCGAGAGTGTCGTGCCAATCGTCACCGGCGACAATACCGCCCGGTTTTACCTTACGCCTCAGCACTTTGAGCTCCTCGGCCGTGCCAGCATAGGAATGCGAAGAATCCAGATAGACCCAGTCAAGATGGTCGTCGGGAAGCTGCTCAAGGAAGGGTACTGAATAGGCCACATGCACCGATACGCTTGCGCCATGCGCATTCTTTTTGATACGTCGCGAAGCCACATCGTGGGCACGCCTAGTCGATAACCGGCCATTGGCGGTATAAATGCCCCAGTCCGGATAGCGATTTCCGAAAATCAACCACCAAGGGTCGACGAAATAGGCGGACTTCGGTCTGGCCCGGTCGAGCAGAATGGTCGAGAACAATCCGGTGAACACGCCAAGCTCAGCGCCGACACCACCCTTAGGAAGCAAATCACAGAGGAATTGTCTGCTCTTCAATCGGTGGTCGAACAAAAATTCGGACTGTAGAAATTTATAGTCTAGAGGTGTGTTCCCGGCAAAAAGTATATCTTTTGCATTTGTGATGAAATGTTCTGTCAAAAAGCTCATGTGCGCCACCACCCATAATTGGGTGCCCCACATATAGGTTCAGCAGTCCGGTCTGGCAAGCAATCTTATTGGAGCGTGCCATAACTATACTATATCGGCAAGATTAAGGATCGTCAGGGCAATCACCCGGTGGAACAGAAATCGAAATCCATGCCAATCCATGTCGTTGATCCGGATCGTCCGGCGGAAATCGTCAGAAGCGCCGACCGTATCCTGGTGATCGGCTGCCCCGGCAGCGGCAAGAGCACGCTCGCAAAGCGGCTTTCGCGAGCCCTCGACCTTGGCTACATCTCCATGGACCGCGACTTCTATTGGCTGCCCGGCTGGAGAAAGAGGCCGCGCGACGAGATCGACCGCCTGATCGCCACTGCCGCGGCGGCGGAACGCTGGATCATGGATGGGACCGGCCTCAGCTCCTTCCATCTCCGCCTGCCACGCGCCGATGCGGTCATTTGGCTTCGCCCGCCAAGATATGCATGCCTCTACGGTATCGTCTCAAGAGCGTTTCGTTATTTTGGGCGCAACCGTCCCGAACTGCCCGCCGGATGCCCTGAACGCCTCTCGCTGGATGCTCTCACCTATATCTGGAATTTCGAGCGGGATGCGGTCCCCTTGATCGAGGCCGCCCTTCGGGACTATGGGCTTGCAAATTCCACTGTTGTCATAAGATCACGCGAAGCGGCTAGCCGGCTCGCCGCTACTAGTGCTTAGGAACGTGACCGCATGAGCGTTTCCTTTCACCGGCTGATGGCCCACACTCCGAGCGAAGAGGCAGCAAAGGCGAGGGCGATGCGGAAGTTGTGAACGAACAGCCAGGTGTCGAGCTTCGCCGAAACCTGGTCGGCGGCCACCGCCTTCGCGCCGAAAGCGTCGTTGCTAGGCACAAAATAGGCCATCGTCAGCACGAGAATAGCGGCGATACAGCCCGCCTCGGCAAGCCAGAGGTTGCGCGTTGCCGCATTGCTCCAGTCGATCCAGAGCATGCCGGCCACCCCGATCAGCGTTGGGATCACGACGAGTGGAATGGCGCGTTGGATAAAGCCGCCATACCTGCCGAACGAGTCAAGGAAATCGGCGGGAGGCAGGCTCTTCCAGTGTCCGCCAAGGATGATGCCGATGGCGAGCATGACGCCCCCGAACCCCGCAGGACCGGCGATTGCCATGATTTTGAACAGCAGTGACATGTGGTAGCTTCCTTCTAATGATGCTCAAGCTGTGCAGATGCCGGCTACGGCGATCTTCTGAAACAGGTGCGGCCTTGCAACCGCGGATGCCGGATACGCGACGACCTGGGCGCGGAAGTCGGGATGATTGAACGCAGCGCGGAATGCTTCATTCGATTCCCACACCGCATAGTTCAGATAAGCCATGCTCTGGCCGAGCGATGGAGCTGCGTCGAGATGAAGCCGGGCTATCGCTTCATAAAATCAGCGTCACGGCTCCAGACTTCGAGGAAGCGCGACTCATCAGCGGGGTCGAGCGTGACGAGATTGATCAGCACGACCGGGGCTGCATCGACATCGAGCTGGCGCTGGATCGGAAAATTCTCGTCAAGTGGTTGCATATGCGTCATTTAAGACTCCTTCATATTGGTATAATGATGTCAATCTGGTGTGATGCATACATATTAACTTGGCATGATGATGTCAATAACGACATATGGTGACAGATGGATGAAGCGACGCGAACCCCGATAGGCGAGGCCTTGACGGATCTGATCCTTTCGATGTTTCGGGTGAACAACTTGACCTTGATCTGGGGAGACCGACTAGTTGCGCCCTACGGGCTGACCAGCGCACGCTGGCAGATATTGGGGGCGATCGTGCATGCCGATCGGCCGCAGCCGGTGGCATGGCTCGCCCGGGACCTCGGTGCCAACCGCCAGAACGTGCAGCGCATCGTCAATGATCTGTACGGAGAAGGGCTGGTCGAATTCGAACCCAACCCGCATCACCGGCGGGCGCAACTCGTCGTGCTGACCGGGAAAGGACAGCAAGCTTACGATGCCGCGATCGCTGCCTACAATCCGCGCGTCAACGCCATGGCCGGAGGACTTTCACTTGCCGAAATCCAAACCGCGCATCGCGTTATGATGACGCTGCGGCACAGTCTCGAAGGAGAAATCGGTGCGGAAAAGCACGACTGATCGTTACGGCACAATCGCCGTCACCATGCATTGGCTGACCGCGATAGTCTTGCTCGTTGCCCTTGTCTCCGGTTTCCGAGCCGGAAATGCCGTCGAGCCGCTCGCAAAGGCGGCGCTTCTCCGCGTGCATATCCAGCAGCGATCATGGTTCTTTTGCTGACCGTGTGTCGCATCGCCTGGTGGTCGCTTTTCGATAAGAAACCGCTGCGAGCGAAGGGGGCACCCTCGTGGCAAGAGCGGTTGGCGCGCGTTGTTCATCTTGTCCTCTATGTCGTCATCCTCGGCATGATCGCGAGCGGTTTCGGCATGATCGCGCTGAGCGGCGCGGTGCAAGCCATATTCGGAGCTGGCACGGAATTGCCGGACTTCCACCTCTATTCACCGCGCCTGCCACATGGGCTTGGGGCCAATCTACTGCTCGCGCTGCTCTTCACCCATGTTGGGCGGCACTATTCCATCAGTTCATCCGCAGCGACGGGTTGCTCTGGCGCATGTGGTATGGGCGCTGAGAACGAAACTAGGCATCCCGGAACCGCGCTTGCGACGAGAAAGTCGCACCGCTGGCATGCCAATTCTTCAGCTAAAATCCCGTCGTCAGATGCGCGAGCTTCTTGATCTTCTCGGCCGGCCCGCTTAATTGCCGCCTATGCCGCAATTCGAAACGCACCGTCCCGTCCCGCACACACCCGAACAGATGTTTGACCTCGTTGCCGATGTCGAGCGCTATCCGGAATTTCTGCCGCTCTGCGAAGCCCTGGCCATCAGGAGCCGCAAGGAGCGCGACGGCAAGATCCTGCTCGTCGCCGATATGACGGTCGGGTACAAGGCGATCCGCGAGACCTTCACGACCCAGGTGCTGCTGAACCGGGCCGAGCACGTTATCGAGGTCAAATATATCGATGGTCCGTTCAGATATCTCGACAATCGCTGGCATTTCGCCGAGACGCTGACCGGCGGCTGCACCGTCGATTTCTTCATCGACTACGAGTTCAAGAGCCGCATCCTCGGGGCGTTGATGGGCTCGATGTTCGACCGCGCCTTCCGCATGTTCACCGAAGCCTTCGAGACCAGGGCAAACCGGATCTACACGACGGCCTGACGCGGCGACCGTCGAAGGTGTCGTCAGCCGGCGAGGAGCGAGTGCACCATTTCCAGCGCCGTCCGGACGGTTGCCAGCCGAACCTCGCTGCGGCCGATATCGCCATAGAGCATCTTTCGATGGATGAGCGCGCCGGCGCGTGACTTGGCGGCGAGATGCACGAGGCCGACGGGTTTTTCGGGCGATCCGCCGCCAGGGCCGGCAATGCCGGTGACGGCAATGGCGATTGCGGCGCGCGAGCGGAAGAGGGCGCCATGCACCATCTGCCGCGCCGTTTCCTCCGACACCGCCCCGAAGCGCAGCAGCGTTTCCGCTTGCACGCCGAGCAATTCGATCTTCGCGGTATTGGTATAGGTCACAAAGCCGCGGTCGACGACGGCCGAGGAGCCCGATATCTCGGTCAGCGCGCCGGCGATCAATCCGCCAGTGCAGGATTCGGCGGTCGAGATCACCAGCCCGGCGGTGGTGAAGTCACGGATGATCGTCTCCGCCGCCGACAGAATATCCTGAGGAAAAAGGCTCATCATTTCCTCCCGCGATAGACGACGGTCGCCGTGGCGATCGCCGCGATGCCTTCGCGCCGGCCGACGAAGCCGATCGTCTCGTTGGTGGTCGCCTTGACCGAGCAGCGCTCGATATCGATACCGAGATAATCCGACAGTTTCGCCCGCATGGCTTGGCGATGCGGGCCGACCTTCGGCGCCTCGGCGATCAGCGAGACGTCGGCATTCATGATCGTGCCGCCGTGATCGCGCACGATCCGGGCGGCATGCTCGATGAAGATCCGCGACGCCGCGCCCTTCCATTGCGGGTCGGATGGCGGGAAATGATCGCCGATATCGCCGGCGCCGCAGGTGGCAAGCAGCGCGTCCGTCAGCGCATGCAGCGCGACGTCGGCATCGGAATGTCCTTTAAGCTTCTGGTCATGCGGAATGAACACACCGCAGAGCGTCACGCCATCGCCTGCTTCAAGCTGGTGCACGTCGTACCCATTGCCTGTGCGCACATCGGGAAGCGGTGACGTCGACAGCTTGTCGTCGGCCATGGCGATATCCTTCTTCACCGTCAGCTTGACGTTATCGGGCGTGCCCTCGACGATCGTCACCGGAATGCCCAGCCATTCGGCGATAGAGGCATCGTCGGTGAAATCGCTTCGCCCGCTCGCCGCCGCCTTTTCATGCGCGTCAAGGATCGTTTCGAAAGCGAAGGACTGTGGCGTCTGCGCCGCGTAGAGGTGCTCGCGCGAAACGGTCGTCAGCACGGTGCCGGCGCTGTCGGCGCGTTTCAGCGTGTCGGTGACCGGGATCGCCGGCAGCACCGCCTGCGCGCCGTCGCCGAGGCTCTCGGTAATGCGGTCGAGAAGCACGTGGTCGAAGAACGGCCGCACGGCATCGTGGATCAGCACATGGCTGATTTGCTTGTCCTTGAGATATCTGAGACCGGCCAGCACGGATTGCTGCCGGGTCGCGCCGCCATGCACCGTTTCGATCGGTGTTGCCGAGATGATGTGGCGAAAGGCTCTGGCAAACAGCGCCTCGTCATCGGGATGAATGACGACGACGATCTCGGTCGCCGCTTCCCATGTCATGAAGTTTTCAAGCGTATGCACGATAACCGGCTTGCCGCCGATCATGCGATATTGCTTGGGGCCTTCCTTTGAGGAGCCTGCACGCTCGCCGCGGCCGGCGGCAACGATGACAATTCCAGCCGATATCGGTTGCTTAGAAGGCATTTGCAGCATAAATCCCCTAAAATATGCGGAATTGACCCGAGTGCTCTAACGTCTTGCTTTGGCCTTTTCCAGCATCTGCCCGAAAAATATCGATTTCGATCCCAGCCCCCTTGGCAAGCCGGGGAACAATGGCTAAAAATCATGCAGTTCCACAGCATGCCCGAAAGATAATCATTTGATTTCCAAGGACCTCGCAGCGCCTTTCCGAGTAGGACCCGTCTCCGTGCGGAACCGCGTCGTGCTGGCGCCGATGTCCGGCGTCACGGACATGCCCTTCCGCGAGCTCGCCTGGCGCTTCGGTGCCGGCCTCGTCGTCACCGAAATGGTGGCAAGCCGCGAACTGGTCAACGACACCGCCGAATCCTGGTCGCGGCTGCGGGCCACGGGCTTCCGGCCGCATATGGTGCAGCTCGCTGGCCGCGAAGCGCACTGGATGGCTGAGGCGGCGAAGATCGCTGCCGATCACGGCGCCGATATCATCGACATCAACATGGGCTGCCCGGCGAAGAAGGTGATCGGCGGTTATTCCGGCTCGGCGCTGATGCGCGATCCCGATCATGCGCTCGGCCTCATCGAGGCGACGGTTAGGGCCGTCGACATTCCGGTGACGCTGAAGATGCGCCTCGGCTGGGATGAAAATTCCATCAACGCGCCCGACATCGCGCGCCGCGCCGAGGCGGCCGGCATCCGGCTGGTGACCATTCATGGGCGCACCCGCATGCAATTTTATGAAGGCCGTGCTGATTGGGATGCGATCCGCGCCGTCCGCGAGGCGATCTCCATTCCGCTGATCGCCAATGGCGATGTCGAAACTGCAGAGGACGCGCAGGAAATATTGCGCCGCTCCGGTGCCGATGCCGTCATGATCGGCAGGGGCTGTCAAGGCAGGCCGTGGCATGCCGGCGTTATCGCCGGTGGCGCCGAGCCGCACCGGCAGGAGATCGCCGATGTCGCCGTCGAACATTACGCGATGATGCTCGATTTCTACGGCGAGGCGGTGGGGATCCGCCATGCCCGCAAGCATCTCGGCTGGTATCTCCAGCGTTTCGCCGCTGATCTCACCGGTGGCGAAAAGGCAGCGATCATGACCTCACGAGATCCGCGCGAGGTGGCCGCGCGCCTTTACGAGGCGCTGGCATCAACTGTTGTCGACAGCCGGGAGGCGGCATGACGAAGGATATGACTTCTCCGCCCGATCACGCCGGCGGGACCGTCGCCATGGCCGTGCTCAACGCCATCCAGAACCCCGTCGTCATGGTCGACGAATCCGGTTTCGTCGTTTTCGCCAATTGGGAGGCGGAGGCCTTCTTCGGTGCCAGCGCCCCGCATCTGGCGCGTTACCGCATCTCGACCTTCATTCCCTTCGGCAGCCCGCTGCTTGCCCTGATTGACCAGGTGCGCGAGCGCAAGGCCCCGGTCAACGAATATCGCGTCGACCTGAGTTCGCCGCGCCTCGGCCAGGACAAGCTCGTCGATCTCTATGTCGCCCCGGTGCTCAGCGAACCCGGCGCCGTCGTCATCGTCTTTCAGGAACGCTCAATGGCCGACAAGATCGACCGGCAGCTGACGCATCGCGCCGCTGCTCGATCGGTGACCGGTCTCGCCTCGATGCTGGCGCATGAAATCAAGAATCCGCTCTCCGGCATTCGTGGTGCTGCCCAGCTGCTCGAACAGTCTGCGGTCGACGAAGACCGGGCGCTGACCCGGCTGATCTGCGACGAGACCGACCGCATCGTCTCGCTGGTCGATCGCATGGAAGTCTTTTCCGACGAACGCCCCGTCGACCGCATGCCGGTCAACATCCATTCCGTGCTCGATCATGTGAAGGCCGTTGCCAAGGCCGGTTTTGCCCGCAACATCCGCGTCACCGAGAGCTACGACCCGTCGCTGCCGGCGGTCTATGCCAATCGCGACCAGCTCGTCCAAGTCTTCCTCAATCTCGTCAAGAACGCCGCCGAAGCGGTCGGTGATCGGCCGGAAGGCGAGATCATGTTGACGACGGCCTATCGGCCCGGCATCCGTCTCTCGGTTGCCGGCACGCGCGAAAAGATCTCGCTGCCGCTGGAATTCTGCGTTCACGACAATGGCCCCGGCGTTCCTGCCGATCTGTTGCCGCATCTCTTCGATCCCTTCATCACCACCAAGCCGAACGGCAGCGGCCTCGGCTTAGCGCTCGTCGCCAAGATCATCGGCAATCATGGCGGCATCATCGAATGCGACAGCCAGAACAGCCGCACGACATTCCGCGTTCTCATGCCGGCGTCCAAGGACGCTTCGCTCGAGGACGCCTCTATAGCAAGCTCGACAGGACCTTCTCGATGACAGCTACGATCCTCGTTGCAGATGATGATGCGGCCATCCGGACCGTGCTCAACCAGGCTTTGAGCCGCGCCGGCTATGACGTCCGCATCACCTCCAACGCCGCTACCCTCTGGCGCTGGATTTCGGCGGGTGAGGGCGATCTGGTCGTCACCGATGTGGTGATGCCGGACGAAAACGCCTTCGACCTGCTGCCGCGCATCAAGAAGGCGCGTCCCGACCTGCCCGTTCTTGTCATGAGCGCGCAGAACACCTTCATGACCGCCATCAAGGCCTCGGAAAAGGGCGCTTACGACTATCTGCCGAAGCCCTTCGATCTCACCGAGCTGATCGGCATCATCGGCCGTGCGCTCTCCGAGCCGAAGCGCAAGCCGGCCAAGCTCGAAGACGATATGCAGGACGGCATGCCGCTCGTCGGCCGTTCGGCGGCGATGCAGGAAATCTATCGCGTTCTCGCCCGCCTGATGCAGACGGACCTGACGCTGATGATCACCGGCGAATCCGGCACCGGCAAGGAGCTCGTCGCCCGCGCCCTGCATGACTACGGCAAGCGCCGCAACGGCCCGTTCGTGGCGATCAACATGGCGGCGATCCCGCGTGACCTGATCGAATCGGAACTGTTCGGCCATGAGAAGGGCGCCTTCACCGGTGCGCAGACCCGCTCGACCGGCCGCTTCGAGCAGGCCGAAGGTGGCACGCTCTTCCTCGACGAAATCGGTGACATGCCGATGGACGCCCAGACGCGGCTTCTGCGCGTGCTGCAGCAGGGCGAATACACCACCGTCGGCGGCCGCACGCCGATCCGCACCGACGTGCGCATCGTCGCCGCCACCAATAAGGACCTGAAGCAGGCGATTAATCAGGGCCTGTTCCGCGAGGACCTCTATTACCGCCTCAATGTCGTGCCGCTGCGCCTGCCGCCGCTGCGCGATCGCGCCGAGGACATTCCCGATCTCGTGCGCCATTTCATCCAGCAGGCCGAAAAGGAAGGTCTTGGCTCCAAGCGCTTCGATCAGGAAGCGCTGGAACTGATGAAGGCCTATGCCTGGCCGGGCAATGTCCGCGAACTGGAAAATCTCATCCGCCGTCTGGTGGCGCTCTATCCGCAGGATGTCATCACCCGCGAGATCATCGACGCCGAGTTGCGCTCCGATGTGCCCGACAGCCCGATCGACAAGGGTCCGATCCGCAACGGCTCGATGACGATCGCCCAGGCCGTCGAGGAGAACATGCGCACCTATTTCTCAGGCTTCGGTGAAAACCTGCCGCCGCCCGGCCTCTATGACCGCGTGCTGACGGAAATGGAATATCCGCTGATCCTCGCCGCGCTCACGGCAACGCGCGGCAACCAGATCAAAGCAGCCGATCTTCTCGGTCTCAACCGCAATACCTTGCGCAAGAAGATCAGGGAGCTGGGTGTCTCGGTCTACAGAAGTTCCCGCACCGCCTGAGCGTGTTCGGGCTTGCGCGGTACTACGGAGGGATGTCGAACGCATCCTCCCGGTCGCGATGACGCTCATGAATTGCTCATCGGCGCACGCGCCGGCTGAGCTGGCCCGGTATCAGATAGCGCTTCATGAACATGGTGACCTTGCAACTCAGGCTTCAAACGACTGAGCGCAAGACTGACAGAAAGGTGTGTGGGGGACTGCGCCAAGCCTCTTCTCGCCGACCGGCATGCTGCATTTCACACATGTGCCAAAAGTTCCGGCTTCAATCCGGTCCAACGCCGCTTGGACGGCGAGGAGCTCCTTTTGTCCAGCCTCGCCGAGTTCTTCCAGGACTTCATCGTTATTTCGCTCTGTGGCACGATCATTATCGTCAGGATTCCGAGGCTCTTCGAAATCATGCTCGATCGCTTGCAGGCGGGTTTCCAGCTCGCGCCGGCGTTGGTCAAGGATCGCCTTGTACTTTTCGATATGCTGCCTCGTTTGCGAGGAGGACTGCTTCTGCATGATCGCTCTCCAGCCGGCCTTTTGTTCGCGACCGACACCGTGTTTTACTGGGAATTTCGCCCCTGACGGGAAGCGGCAAAGCTAGGCGTGTAGGGCGTCCGTCGGATTGATCCGAATCAAGGTAGCTTTCGATCCGCGAGTGCCGATGAGAGCGGATTTCGTCCTGCCGACCGCATCTTCGAAACGGGTCGCCAACAGGGTTCTATCGAACGTGTAGGTCATGAGAAGTCTCCTTTGGGCGGTGGCTCCCATGCAACGGCCGTCAAATGCCGGGCCTCCAATCACCTGTCCTGCATAAACGCCTGCATTTCCTCAGGCGTAACCTTGCCGTCATTGCTTGCGTCAACCGCGTCGAAGACGCGTTTATGGATCGCGGTCAACTCTTCGAAAGAAATTGCGCCGTCCCCATCACTATCAGCGATGGCAAACATGATCTTCACCATATGACCGCTCATTGGCCCCATCATGCGCATTCCTGGGGACATGCCAGATGGCATCATGTTGCGGCCCATCATGCCTGGCATCATTTCCGATCCGTCCGCCTCGGGTTTAGCCTCAGACTGGGCCGGGTCTGGACTTTTCGTCTGGGCGGAGGCGATGCCCATGGCACCGACGGCACCGAGCAAGGCCAGCAGAGTGATCGTTGGCAGTCTGAACATGGACATCCTGACTCTCCTCTTTGAGTGTTGTCCTCCACGAGTTGGAGCGTCCTTTGAAGATACGACGCACACAGGGTTCAAACATTGCGCTGGATCAAACCACTTGCATGGTTCGAGTCGTCGATGAGGGACCGATCGACTTTGCGCCGCGTCATGCTTGCGATGCGAGCCACCAGAATCTCCGAGGAGTCATAGCGGCCGAAGCGATACCGAGGATCGAGCCGGACGACGCAAGAAACAAGGTGACTTCCGAGTGCGATGAGCTCGTCTCGGGGCCGGTAACGGATGAGCTTTCGAGCTGGCTTCTGCGAGGTCTGGTCAGCGCGCAAACAGGCCGCATCCGATCCCTTTCGGCTGGTCATGCCTGAGGAAGAGAACAGACAGACCGAGCCTTTCCGCGAGCGCAAGACCGTGTGCTTGGCCAAGAACCATCATCGCCGTCGCCCAGGCGTCGGCGCTCATGCAATCGCAGGCGATCACGGTCGCCGAGGCGGGCGGATCTCTAAGCGGGAAGCCGAGGCGCGGCTCCATGGTGTGCGAGAGACGATGGCCGCCGACATCAATCCAGTGTCGATAGTCGCCTGACGTCGCAACGGCGGCATCATCCAGCTCGAGCATGGAATGCACGGCACGCACTTCCAGATTTGGCGTTTCGACGGCGACGGTCCAGCCACGACCGTCGGGCTGAGTGCCGAGTGCTTTCAGTTCGCCGTCGATGGCGAAGAGGCCGGCTTCGATTCCGTGCTCGCGCGCAGCCTTCGCCAGTTGATCGGCGCCATAACCCTTGGCGATGCCATTGAGATCGAAGCACATCTCGGAGTGCTTGCGGGCGCGTCCGGCGGACTTGTCCAGCTCGAGAACATCATGGGCCGGGCTGCGTTTCGCAAGACGGGCGGTCCTGATCATGTCCTCGCTTGCGTCCAACATGCCGAAACCCCACGCGGTGGTGGCATCGCCCACGCCGATATCGAAGGCGCCGCCCGAGGTGCGGCCGATGGCAAGACCCGCTCCCAGCACGGTAAGCAGCCGGTCGGGCAGGGCAATCCATCCACCGGGTCGCGCGGCGTTCAAGCGATTCAGATCGCTTTCAGGCCTCCAGGTGGACATTTGTTTGTCGACTTCGGTCACGGCGTCGGCCATCGCCTTGCGGGCGGGGGCGACATCGAAATGCGATGGCATGTGAAAGAGGGCGGACCAGCGCGTGCCCATGGTCGGACCGTTCATCGCGTAGCGCGTCATGTCAGTAGATGTCCTCGGCATAGCGGCCAGTGGCTTTCAGGAGCGCGAGGTTGAAGCCCTGTGCCGCGAGAATGTCGGCAAGCACGGCGGCAACGGCCGCCGCCATGTCCCGACTCCCGCAGATGAGAACCTGACCGCCTGCGGCAATGAGCTTGCCGATGCGCTCGGCGTCCTTACCCAGAATATCCTGCACATAGGCCGGGCTTGCAGTTCGCGAAAAGGCGGTCGATACCGAGGTCAGCCGGCCGTCCTTTTTCCAGTAGGAAAGCTCCTCGGCGTAAAGCGCGTCGCTGGCTGGATGGCGAGTTCCGAAATAGAGGTGCATGGGGCGGCGTGCCCGGTTTCGACGCGCGAAGCCGGCAAGCGGACCGATACCGGCGCCGGCGCCGATGAGAATGACCGGCTTGCCTCCCCGGGCCGGGCGGAAGGAGGGGTTTGGGCGCACGAAGGCCGCAACAGTATCCCCCGGTTTCAATGCGGTGAGTTGGGTCGAGCAAAGCCATCCCACTTGCTTGCGGACGCAGATTTCGAGAAAGCCATCCGTGGTACCGGAAGCAAGTGAGTAGAAGCGCGGCAGATCCGAGCCTTGCGGCACGATGCCGATCAGGTCTCCGGCCTCGAACCGCGGGAAACCCTTGCCTGTCAGACGCTGCCGGAGCGAGATGTTCGGCAGGGCAAAGCGCAGGATGGCGGTGGTCGCCTGTACGCCTGCGCCATAATCGCGGCGGGATATCAGCGGCAATCTCCAGGTCTTTGGAGCGGTTGGTTGGTGCGTCAGCTCGAAATCGAGGCCAAGCGTCTCAGCCAGGAGCCGTCCCCAGCGGGCGAAATCCTGAGGCGATTGGCGGTCTACCGTGTCGAAGGGTATGAGGGAGGCCCAGCCCTTGTCCTTGGCGATCGTCGCGATCTCGGAGGCGAAACCGCAGAAGGCCGGGAAGCTGCGATCGCCGAAACCGAGCACGGCGAGCGGCAGGCTGGGCTTTGCGGGCGTACGCTCGAAACGTTCGATGAAGCCCATGGCGGAGGCGGGCGCTGCGCCGTCACCATAGGTGGCGGCGAGCAGCATAACACGCCGCGCCTTCGGCCAACGGGCCGGTTCGAAATCGGACATCGGGCCGACGTGGACGCAAAGACCCTCTGCGGAAAGAGCAACCTGCAGCGTATTGGCAAAGCCTTGGGTCGTGCCGCTCTCACTGCCGACGAGCAGGATCGTATCGGCCTCGCCAGCGTCTGCCGAGGTTGCTCTTGGGGCGCGGCGCCCCTTGAGCCAGACAAGCAGGCCTGTCCAGCCGAGAACAGGTACAGCAAGCGCAGAGAACCCGAGGACGAGCCCGAGCCAGGCCAAGCCGCACCCCGTGTGCAGCATGGTGATGAGGAGCGTGACCCTGTCGACCCAGCCGGCGTCCGACCAGGCCAGCAGCGCGCCGTTGCCCTGATCGATGTAAGCTTCTCCTGCTGCTGTCTTGAGTGTGAAAACGTCCGTTGCGTCGCCCGTAGCAGGGAAAGTCAGCGAGAGCAGGTCATTGACCGGCGTCTCTTGAAGCAGAGCGACAGACGTGAGCGCTACCCCGGTCTTGCCGCTGACGTCGGCCGGGAAGGCCGGCGCACCCGCGCTTTCCGGCAGCAGGCCGAAAACAGCAGCCGTCATCCAGAGCGCAGTGAGCGAGGAGAGGAAGAGGCCCGGCAGAGCTAGGCGCGAGACGACGGCGTGTAAGCGTCCGTCGCCGGTACCGCGAACGGATTTCAGGACGAAAAGCCAGCCGCCGGCGCGCCGTGCCATCAGGAACAGCCCGGAAATTGCGAGGGCAAGCATAACCGCTGCACCGCCCGCAGTTATGAAACGTCCAGTATCGTCGAGGAAAAGCGAGCGATGGAGATTGGTCAACCAGCGCTCCAGATCCGAGGTGTCGGCGCTGCCGGCCGGCGTGCCAGTGGCAGGGTCGATGACAGAGGAGGCGGGTTGGTCGCCTTCGTAGTAATAGGCGGTGATCCGCCCGGACGGCGCGCGTCTGATCTGTTCCACCGTAGGTTCTGCCGCCTGGACTCGCGCGGTGAGTTCGGCAACGCTGATGTGCTGCGCGGCAGGCGTGGTGAGCGCCTCAGCGGCGGGGAAGATCGACAGTGCAGCGCCGCTCAGCGCGACGACGGTGAGAAGCACCGTGGCGATCAGCCCAAACCAGCGGTGAAGCGAGCGGTTCATGGCGAGCGTCCTTCCCGCTCAACGCGCATAGGTGAAGGCGGCGACGTAGCGCATGCCCTTCACCTTCTGCCCCAAGCCGGCCGATGCCAGCGGCACCACGATCTCGTTTGGGCTGTCGCGCATGTCTTCCACGGCGGAGTCGATGTGAAGCTGATAGCCGGCATCGAACAGCGTATCGGCAAGATCGACCGTGACCTTGAGTGAACGGCCGGCACCAACACTGGCACCCGTGATGCCTTTGATCTCGGCGGTATCGCCACCGGTGGCGCGGGACCAGCCGGTGAGATGCTCGTAATACCTGCTCTTGCCGCCCGCCATCCAAAGGCTGCCGACATATTTGCCCTGCGCATCGGTGACGTAATAAGCAAGGTAGGCACCATCGCCGCCGTAGTTGCGCATGCTGGTGGTGAAGGTCACCTCACGCGCCATGGCAAGGCCAGGAACGGTAAGAGCCGTGGTGACTGCAAGCATGGCGATAACGGATTTCATTCTCATCGATATTCTCCTTGGCTGATTTGACGGTTCAGTTCGTCTGGACCCGCGGCTTGGAACCAGGCGTGAATAGGCCGTTGCTGGGCGGGGTGGTGTTCTGCTGCTGCACGGTGCCGCCTAGACCGCAGGCATCGTCATCCCAGTTTTCGCAGTCATCGGCGGCGTGACGGCCGGTGTCGTCGTGACGGAGGTGATGCTCCTCCTTGTGTTCATCGTCCTCGCTTTCTTGATAGCCGGCTGGTACGGCCCCGGCGGCGGCACTCTTCTGTGTGGGGGACGGCCTGGCCAGACTGCCGAGGGGAGCGAGAAAGCCGATGCCGGCGCAAGCGGCCAGAAAAAATTTGCGGTACGTCATAAGTGACCTCCAGTTGGCTATCTTTATGGGGATTGGGAGCGATGCTCAGCGATCTTCGCGGCGTCTATCGAGTTGGATGACTTCAAGCGTCACCGGATCGATTTTCGCTTCGAAGCGACGGCCGTCCCTGTCGGTGCCCCGGATTTCGTAACAACCGTCATCGATCTTGATGCGCTTCAACGTCCAACCCCGTTGCCCGGCCATGGCGCGAACCGCCGCATGCGTCTTCCAATTGCTGATCGGAACGTCGCAGTCGTCTCTTGCCTGAGCGGATGTCACGGCGATGACGGCGAGCGCCAAGATGGGCAAGGTGCCGTTTTTCAATCTTGTTTCCTCTCATTTCGGTCTGATCAATTGCGTTCCGAGCTGACCGGCATCTGACAAACCGCGCGACATTGCTTCAGCTTCCCGTAAGCTGGCCGGTGGACTAGGAGACGAAAGAGAGAGGGAGGGTTGCGATGCGGGTTCTGCTGATCGAGGACGATACGGCGCTGGGCGCGGCCATTCGCGACCAGATCGCTGCCGACGGTCACTCCGTCGATTGGGTCAATCGCCTCGACCAGGCGGGCGATGCGATCGTTGCTGCTGCCTACGATCTGGTGCTGCTCGATCTGATGCTGCCCGATGGGCTTGGCATTCCCTTTCTGAAGGCGTTGCGTGGGCGCGGCGACGTGACGCCGGTCCTGATCCTGACAGCGCTCGACCAGGTCTCTGACCGCATTGCCGGATTGAACGCTGGCGCCGATGATTACATGGTGAAGCCCTTTGATCTTGCTGAGCTTTCGGCGCGGATCGGGTCGGTGGCGCGCCGTTATGCCGGCAATCCCAATCCCAACATCACGCTTGGCCCGCTCGCCATCGATCTCGCCGCCAGAAGCATCACGCTGAATGGCAAGGCCGTGGTTCTAACGGCGCGAGAATGGGTCCTGTTTGAGGCCTTCCTGCAACGTCCGGGCCAGCTTCTTTCGAAGGCGCAGCTCGAAGAGCGGCTCTATTCCTTCGATAGGGAAATCGACAGCAACGCCATCGAGGTCCATGTCAGCCGGTTGCGCAAGAAGCTCGGTACTCATGTGATCGAGACCGAGCGCGGGCTCGGCTATCGTCTGGGACGGCCATGAGGATCGGCGCTTCGCTCCAGACGCGCCTGGCGCTCGCCCTCGGGCTTTCAGTGACTCTGCTATGGCTTGTGGCGGCAGCGGTGACCGCGCACCGCCTTGGCGGGCAGATGGAAGAGGTGTTCGATGATGGCCTGAAGGCAACAGCGCAGCGCATTTTGCCGATTGCCCGGCACGACCTGCGAGAAGGCCATCAAGGCCGCGATGCGACCGATTACGACGACAATGGTGAGGACGACGACGGCGATGGACGCATCGACCGAGAGGCTCGCTACGGCGAAGATGTAAGCTTCATCGTGCGTGACCAAAACGGGCAGGTTCTGCTCGGTTCGAAGGGGGCGGATGCCTCGAGCTTCCCACCGTCCACGAAACGCGGCTTTCTTCGAACCGCAACGCACCAGCTCTATTACGATACGAGCTTCGACGGGAACCTGACGATTGCCGTCGCCGAACCGCTTGACCATCGCACGGAATTGTCACGCAAGATGCTGTTGGGCCTCGTGCTGCCGCTGATCGTGGTGATCCCTCTCAGCCTGCTCGCGATATACCTCGCGGTGCGCCGCTCCTTACGGCCGGTGCGCGCGCTTAGGCACGAGCTGGCCAATCGCGGCGCGCAGGATTTGTCGCCCGTCACCGACAGTGGCCTGCCGACCGAACTTCTCCCGATTTCGGCAGGTGTCAACCAGCTTCTCGACCGCCTGACGGCAGCGTTCCACGCCGAGCGCGCCTTTGCGGCCAATGCCGCGCACGAGCTTCGTACGCCGGTGGCCGGCGCAATCGCGCAGGCGCAACGCATTCGCTCCGAAACCAAGGAAAAGCTGACGAGCCAGCGGGCGACGGAGATCGAAACGACGCTGAAGCGGTTGATGCGCATATCTGAGAAGCTGATGCAGCTTGCTCGCGCTGAAGGCGGACGTCTACAAAGTGACCAGCCGTCCGATCTCAGAACCGTCCTGCAGATGGTCCTTCAGGATTTTGCCCGGGCCGGAGAGGGGCGCGTCTTGCTGGCACTGCCGACGGCGCCGGTGCGTTCGATGCTGGATCCGGACGCAGTCGGCATTCTCTGCCGCAACCTGATTGAAAACGCGCTGAAACACGGGGCGCAAGATGGAAAGGTTGAGGTTTCACTTCAGCTTGGCGGCCTGCTGAGTGTTGCCAATGACGGCCCGATACTGCCCCCAGACGCTGTAGACAGGCTGATGCGGCGCTTTGAGCGCGGGAACGTTGAGATCGGGGGAAGCGGTGTCGGGCTTGCTATCGTCACGGCCATCGCCGATCGCATTGGAGCCGATGTGACGATTGTGTCTCCGCGACCCGAGAGGAACGAAGGTGTGCAGGTTGAAATAAAGCTACCCGTGTGGTCGCCGAGGCTGAGTGTTTAGCGGGTGGCCGCCGAGGTGCCAATCGCGAAGCCGGCGCTGTCCAACCATCTGTATGCCATGCCGATCGGGGAGATGACGGCGCATCGTCGTTGTCCAGCCGCCGAGATTAAGTCTAGGAAGTCACTCCGTTCTGCTTCTTTTTCGACTGACCCCCGCGGCGATGAACACGCGCGAAAGCCCGTGATAGACCGGTTCGCGCGTCAGAATGCGCGACGTTATGTAGCCGATCATCGAAACGGCCATGATCGGGATGACGGCCTGGTGGTCGCCGATCATTTCAAGGATGATGACGAAGGCGGTCGTCAGCGCCTGCACGACGCCAGCGAAATAGCCTGCCATGGCGAGGATGGCCGCTAACGCGATGCTGGTGCCGAGCAGCGATCCGACCGTGCTGCCGAAACCGGCGCCAACCGCAAGCGATGGTGCAAAGATGCCGCCCGGATGCCTGGATCATCGACAGGAAACTGGCGGCGACGTGCGGCAACCAGATCGAGGCGGCCGATCTTCTCGGTCTCAACCGCAACACCTTGCGCAAGAAGATCAGGGAACTTGGCGTCTCGGTCTACAGGAGTTCCCGCACCGCCTGAGTGTGTTCGGGGGCGCGATAAAAAGAAGGCGGCGGGCCCTCATGTTTGCCCACCGCCCACCCCTCGCGGCGTCCGCCGCCACGGTCGGGAGGAGAGCTGAGCCTATCCGAGCCAGGTCGCGGTTTGTATCCAAGCAGACAAACAAAATTGCGGTGTCATTCAACAGTCACATAAGCATTTGTGAGGGGTGATTTGACGCCAGGCGAATGTCATTGAAGTTGCTGCGGTCGTCGTCGCAATGCCTGTGGATAAGCTGTGGATATCCGGTGGACGACACGATCAATCAGCGGGCTATAATGTCGCAGATTTCTATCGCATGTTGCCTATCCGTTCCGAATCTCATCATCTGCCATTGCTGCTGTCGACCTCCGCCGCAAACGTTGTCGATCGCATGCCACGGGCGCTCCGACTAATGTCGTGGAGCGCCCTTTTTCTTTACGGTCGGGGCTGATGGGAACTGCGACATTGTGTTTTGGTCAACTTCGCGGGCTGAGCCTCGCATCTCGTTGAGCATGCCATAGATTACACGAATCGGTCGTCGATCAATCGGGCGACGCCGTCCCCGGTGACAGGCCGGCACATATTCATAATTTACGGGAGTTGCATGATGGAATATCGACGTTTGGGAAAGTCAGGCCTGAAAGTGAGCGAGTTCTCCTTCGGTTCATGGGTGACGTTCGGCAAGCAGGTCAATGGAGGCGACGCCGTCGACCTCATGAAGCTTGCCTATGACAACGGGGTGAACTTCTTCGACAATGCCGAAGGATACGAAAGCGGCAAGTCCGAAATCGTCATGGGCGAGGCGCTCAAATCGCTTGGCTGGAGCCGCGACAGCTTCGTCGTCTCGAGCAAGGTCTTCTGGGGCGGCCAGAAGCCGACGCAGCGCGGCCTGTCGCGCAAGCATGTGACCGATGCCTGTCACGCCGCATTGAAGAGGCTTCAGGTCGACTACCTCGACCTCTATTTCTGCCATCGCCCGGATATCGATACGCCGGTCGAGGAAACGGTGCGGGCGATGCACGATCTCGTTGCCCAGGGCAAGGTGCTCTACTGGGGGACGTCGGAATGGTCCGCGCAGCAATTGACGGAAGCCTACGCCGTGGCTCGCGACTTGCGCATCACGCCGCCGACAATGGAGCAGCCGCAATACAACATCTTCGAACGTCAGAAGGTCGAGTCCGACTATCTGCCGCTCTATGACCTCATCGGCCTCGGCACCACGATCTGGTCGCCGCTCGCCTCGGGCGTCCTGACCGGCAAATACAATAATGGTGTGCCAGCCGACAGCCGCATGAACCTGCCGGGATACGAATGGCTGAAGGAAAAGTGGTCCAGCGATGCTGGCCGCGCTCAGCTCAAACAAGTTGGTGAGCTTGCAAAGCTCGCGGACGAGATCGGCCTGTCGATCACGCATCTCGCTTTGTTGTGGTGCCTCGCCAATCGCAACGTCTCCACCGTCATTCTCGGCGCCTCGCGCGCCAGCCAGTTGCAGGACAATCTCGCGGCGCTTTCGCACAGGCACAAGATGACGCCTGACGTGCTGGACCGGATCGACACGATTGTTGGAAACAAACCGGAAGAACCACGTCGTTTCTAAAGAGCATGTGGGCCGAGGCCCTGCGCGGCTTGACAATGTGACGGACGGCGTTGCATTTTCGCCACAATGCGTTGCTTAAAGGTCACGCAAGGGTTTTGGACTTCGCTCCCGATCGAGTCGTTGCAGCGCTGGCTTTCTTGAGCCGGCGTTCTTTGGTTTCGATCGGCTGGCGAGGGCGGCGGGTGCCGCCTGAAGAGAGGCCGAATGACGCAGGATGGGGTATCGCCGGCGGCGGCGGGCGAGGCGGTGACCACGGTGACCGATCGCCGCGCCCTTTTTGCCGTGCCCGGCCTTGTGCTTGCCGGCGGCGCGCTTCTCTGCGCCACGGCGACACTTTTCGTGCTGCTCGGCCTCACCCCGATCGCCCCGAGTTCGCACGTCGTCATCACCTCGGTGATCGTCAATTCCTTCTTTGTCCTGACGCTGCTGGCGCTGATCGCCCGTGAGGTGGCAAGGCTGCTCAAGGCCCGCACCCGAGGGCGGGCGGCTGCTCGCCTGCATATCCGCATCGTCGTGCTCTTCTCGATCGTCGCGATCACGCCGGCAATCCTCGTCGCCATCTTCGCCAGCATCACCCTGAATGCCGGTCTCGACCGCTGGTTTGCGTTGCGCACCCAGTCGATCGTCAGTTCGTCGCGCAATATCGGCCAGGCCTACATGATGGAAAACGCCAGCTACCTGCAGGGGCAGACGGTTTCCATGGCCAACGACCTGGAGCGCAACCGCGCGCTCTACAGCCTCGACCGGACAGGTTTTGCCGACCTGATGACGCGCCAGGCGAGGGGCCGCGGCCTGCTCGGCTCCTTCCTCGTCGAGCGCGACGGTTCGGTGATCGTCCAGGCCGACATCGCCACCGAAAAGCCGTTGCCGGCGATCCCGCAGGACGCGCTTGAGAAGGCCGCGGCCGGCCAGCCGACACTGATTCCGCCCGGCGTCACCAACCTTGTCGGCGCCATCATCAAGCTCGATGCCATCCAGGGCACCTTCCTCTATACGGTGCGCGCCGTCGATCCCAAGGTCATGGGCGCCATGCGCATGATGGAGGAGAACGCCACCGAATATCGCTCGATGGAAGCCAACCGCTTCTCGCTGCAAATCGCCTTCGCCGTGCTCTATATCGGCTTCGCGCTGATCGTGCTGCTCGCGGCGATCTGGACCGCGATCGCCGTTGCCGACCGCATCGTCCGGCCGATCCGGCTGTTGATCACCGCTGCCGACAGCGTGGCATCGGGCAATATGGATATTGTCGTGCCGGTGCATGCCGTCGACGGCGACGTCGCCAATCTGTCGCGCACCTTCAACAAGATGATCTCGGAAATCCGCACTCAGCGCGACGAGATCCTCGAAGCCAAGGACGAGGTCGACGATCGCCGCCGCTTTATCGAAGCGGTGCTGTCGGGCGTCACTGCCGCCGTCATCGGCGTCGAGCAGGATCGCCGCATCGCCATCGTCAATAGTTCGGTCGAAACGCTGATGTCGCTGTCGGCCGATGAGATGCTCGGCAAGCAGCTGGTCGACATCGCGCCGGAGGTCGATCACGTGCTGACCGAGGCGGCTTCGCGTCATCGCGGCGATTTCCGCAAGCAGATCGCGCTCGTGCGCGGCGGCACGGTCAGGACGCTGAGCGTGCAGGTCACCCGCGAGGAAGTGCGCGATCAGAGCGAATCCTATGTGATCACGCTCGACGACATCACCGACTTGGTCATCGCCCAGCGCTCGACCGCCTGGGGCGACGTCGCAAGACGCATCGCCCATGAGATCAAGAACCCGCTGACGCCGATCCAGCTTTCCGCCGAGCGCATCCAGCGCCGTTACGGCAAGCAGATCGACCCGGGCGACCGGGCCGTCTTCGACCAGTGCACCGATACGATCATCCGCCAGGTCGGCGATATCGGCCGCATGGTCGACGAATTCTCTGCCTTCGCCCGCATGCCGAAGCCGACCAAGGAGCCGAGCGACCTGCGCGATATCTTGCGCGACGCGATCTTCCTGCGCGAGATGGGCAATCATCACGTCAGTTTTGCCCAGGATTTCGGTGAGCAGCCGCTGGAGGGCCTGTTCGACAGCCGCATGCTCGGCCAGGCTTTCGGCAATCTGATCAAGAATGCCGTCGAAGCGATCGAGGCCGTTCCGAGCGACGAACGCGACGAACGCAAGATACTCGTCCGAGCCGCCCTCGACACCGGCCGCGACCGCTTCACCGTCGATGTCATCGACAATGGCCGCGGCCTGCCGGTGGAGAACCGCCACAGCATTCTGGAACCCTATATGACGATGCGTGAGAAGGGCACTGGACTCGGTCTCGCCATCGTCAAGAAGATCATCGAGGAACATGGCGGGCAGCTTGAGCTGCATGATGCGCCCGCCGATTTTGACCGGGGAAGAGGGGCCATGATCCGCGTGCATCTGCCACGTCGGGATCCGACGCCCGCCTCTCCCGCAGCCAATGACAAGGAAAGCGTTTATGGCCTCTGATATTCTTGTCGTCGACGACGAGCACGATATTCGCGAGATCGTTTCCGGCATTCTCTCCGACGAGGGACACGAAACGCGCACGGCCCATGACAGCGACAGCGCGCTGGCGGCGATTTCCGACCGGGTGCCGCGGCTGATCTTCCTCGATATCTGGATGCAGGGCAGCAAGCTCGACGGTCTGTCGCTGCTCGACGAGATCAAGACCCGCCATCCGGAATTGCCGGTGGTAATGATCTCCGGCCATGGCAACATCGAGACCGCCGTCTCGGCGATCAAGCGCGGCGCCTTCGATTTCATCGAGAAGCCTTTCAAGGCCGACCGGCTGATTCTGATCGCCGAACGGGCGCTTGAGAATTCCAAGCTGAAGCGCGAGGTCTCCGAGCTGAAGCGCCGCACCGGCGACGCATTGGAGCTGATCGGCACCTCGGTTGCCGTTTCGCAGCTGCGTCAGACCATCGAGAAGGTCTCACCGACCAACAGCCGCATCATGATCCTCGGCGCATCCGGCTCCGGCAAGGAGCTGGTGGCGCGGATGATCCACAAGAAGTCGGCCCGCGCCAACGGCCCCTTTGTGGCGATCAATGCTGCCAACATCACGCCCGACCGCATGGAAGTGGCGCTGTTCGGCACCGAGGGCACGCCCGGTCAGGCCCGCAAGATCGGCGCGCTCGAGGAAGCCCATCGCGGCATCCTCTATCTCGACGAAGTCGGCGAGATGCCGCGCGAGACGCAGAACAAGATCCTGCGCGTGCTGGTCGACCAGCAGTTCGAGCGGGTAGGCGGTTCCAAGCGCGTCAAGGTCGATGTCCGCATCATCTCCTCGACCGCCTATAATCTCGAGAGCCGTATCGCTGAGGGATGGTTCCGCGAGGATCTTTATCATCGCCTCGCCGTCGTGCCGGTGCGAGTGCCGGCCCTGGCCGAGCGGCGCGAAGACATTCCTTTCCTCGTCGACCAGCTGATGCGGCAGATTTCCGAGCAGGCCGGCATTCGTCCGCGCCGCATCGGCGACGACGCCATGGCCGTGCTGCAGGCGCATGATTGGCCGGGCAATATCCGCCAGCTGCGCAACAATATCGAGCGCCTGATGATCCTTGCCCGCACCGACGGGCCGGATGCGCCGATCACCGCCGACATGCTGCCGACCGATCTCGGCGACATGCTGCCGAAGGTCTCCGCCAAGAACGACTATCACATCATGACGCTGCCGCTGCGCGAAGCCCGCGAGATGTTCGAGAAGGATTATCTGATCGCCCAGATCAACCGCTTCGGCGGCAATATCTCGCGCACCGCGGAATTCGTCGGCATGGAGCGTTCGGCGCTGCACCGCAAGCTGAAGTCGCTCGGCGTCTGATTTGCATTCGGCGCGGCCGACGCCGCGCCGTGCCCCTTGTATTGCTTCCCGGAAGACCAGGTTTCCCATGCCGAGAATTGCCTATGTGAATGGCCGTTACGTCAAGCATTCCGATGCCAGCGTGCATATCGAGGATCGCGGTTATCAGTTCGCCGACGGCGTCTATGAGGTCTGCGAGGTGCGCCATGGCTACATCGTCGATCTCACCCGCCATCTGAACCGTCTCGACCGTTCGCTCGGTGAGCTGCGCATCGCCTGGCCGATGAGCCGGGCGGCACTGACGCAGGTCATTCGCGAGACGCTGCGCCGCAACCATGTCTGCAACGGGCTTTTCTACATGCAGGTGACGCGCGGAGTGGCGCGCCGTGATCATGTCTTCCCGGCCGAGGGAACGACGCCCTCGCTTGTTATCACCGCCAAGAGCACCGATCCCAAAATCATCGCCGCCAAGAATGCCAATGGCATCAGGGCGATCACCCTTGTCGACAATCGCTGGGACCGCGTCGACATCAAATCCGTCGGTCTGCTGCCGAACGCGATGGCCCGCCAGCAGGCCAAGGAGGCCGGCGCCCAGGAAGCGATCTATGTCGACGGCGACAGGATGGTCAAGGAAGGGGCGGCGACCAATGTCTGGATCGTCGATTCCGAGGGAATGCTGGTGACGCGGCCGGCCGAACACGGCATCCTGCGCGGCATTACCCGCACCACCTTGATGGACGTCGCAGCCAAGCTCGGGTTGCAGATCACCGAGCGAAACTTCTCGGTTTCCGAGATGCTCGCAGCCCGCGAGGTCTTCCTCACCGCAGCCACAAGTATTTGTTTTCCGGTCGTTTCCGTCGATGGCCAGACGATCGCCAACGGTCATCCGGGCAGCGTCTCGCAGAAAGTCCGCGAAGCCTTTTTCGACGTTGCGGAAAAGATTGCGATTTGATACCAAGATTTGCTGGACGGGTGAATGAGGCGCCGGTCTTGCGGGTGAGGTTGATTGATATTCTACCGGCCGGATCAGGTCGGCAATAAAGAAAGAAGCGGCGCGATGGCGGAACGTTCTCAGAATCTGCAGGACTTATTTCTCAATACTGTTCGCAAACAAAAGATTTCCCTGACAATCTTTTTGATCAACGGCGTGAAACTCACGGGCGTTGTTACGTCTTTCGACAATTTCTGTGTTCTTCTTCGCCGTGACGGCCATTCGCAGCTCGTGTATAAGCATGCGATCTCGACGATCATGCCGGGCCAGCCCATGCAGATGTTCGAGAGCGAAGAAGCAGCGTCCTAACAGGATCAGCCGTCATTTCGACACGCGATACCAAGAACGATTCGATCATCCCTGAGGCCGCCAAGCACAGGGACGACATGCGCGCGACTGTCGTCGTGCCGGTTCTGAAATCGCGTAGCCGCGGCGGCCAGAGCGAATCGGCCTCGACCCGCACGCCGGAAAGCCGGCTCGAAGAGGCGATGGGGCTTGCCCAGGCGATCGACCTCGATGTCGTCAGCGGCTCGGTCGTCCCGGTCAATGATCCGCGACCGGCCACATTGCTCGGCACCGGCAAGATCGAGGAGATCAAGGCGCTGCTCAATGAGCGGGATTCCGGTCTCGTCATCGTCGATCATCCGCTGACGCCGGTGCAGCAGCGCAATCTCGAAAAGGAATGGAACGCCAAGGTCATCGACCGGACGGGCCTCATCCTCGAAATCTTCGGCCGCCGCGCCTCCACCAAGGAAGGCACGCTGCAGGTCGATCTCGCCCACCTGAATTACCAGAAGGGCAGGCTGGTTCGAAGCTGGACCCACCTTGAACGTCAGCGCGGCGGCGGCGGCTTCATGGGCGGCCCGGGCGAAACCCAGATTGAAGCCGACCGGCGGATGCTGCAGGACCGCATCATCAAGCTCGAACGCGAACTGGAGCAGGTCGTACGCACTCGCCAGCTCCACCGCGCCAAGCGCCGCAAGGTGCCGCACCCGATCGTGGCGCTGGTCGGCTATACCAATGCCGGCAAGTCGACGCTGTTCAACCGCATCACCGGCGCCGGCGTGCTGGCCGAAGACATGCTCTTTGCCACGCTCGATCCCACGCTTCGGCGCATGAAGCTGCCGCACGGCCGCACCGTCATCCTGTCCGACACCGTCGGCTTCATCTCCGACCTGCCGACCCATCTGGTCGCCGCCTTTCGGGCGACGCTCGAAGAAGTGCTGGAAGCCGATCTCATCCTGCATGTCCGCGACATGTCCGATGCCGACAACCAGGCCCAGAGCTCCGACGTCATGCGCATCCTTGGTGATCTCGGCATCGACGAGGCCGAAGCCGAGAAGCGGCTGATCGAGGTCTGGAACAAGATCGACCGCCTGGAGCCCGAGGTGCACGACACCATGGTGCAGAAATCGGCCGGCGCCAGCAACGTCGTCGCGGTCTCGGCCGTCAGCGGCGAGGGCGTCGACACGCTGATGGATGAGATCAGCCGCAGGCTCTCCGGCGTGATGACCGAAGCGACCATCCGCCTTCCGGTCGACAAGCTAGCGCTGTTGCCCTGGCTCTACGACCACGCGATCGTCGATGCCCGCGAGGACAATGAGGACGGCTCGATCACGCTCGACCTGCGCCTCTCCGAAACCGAAGCCACCGAACTCGAACGCCGCATCGGCAATGGCGCGAAGTCTTCGAAGGAAGATTGGGAGCGGTGAGTCACTCCCTTCTCCCCAGCGGGGGGAGAAGGTGGCCCGAAGGGTCGGATGAGGGGGCCGCACGGTACACCCTTCATGCTGCCCTTCGCTTGCGCTCAGCGCACTCGCTCCTGGCGTCGCTCACCCCCTCATCTGCCTGCCGGCATCTTCTTCCCGCTGGGGAGAAGGGAGATGTGGCAACGCTCTGCTCACTCAGCCTGACCGCCTTGAGCCGAGCATGACGGAGAGTGGGGTTGGCTTCTTGCCAAACTTAGGCCGATCTACCCAGCCACGAGCGCTCTTTCAATCGCCTTGGCCGCTTGCCAGATCTCCTCCATTCGCTCGAGACTGGCCGCTTCCAGTGTCTCGCCTCCTTTATCAAGAACATTCTCTATATGGCTGAACCTACGCCGAAATTTCGTGTTCGTCCCGCGCAGCGCCTGTTCCGGATCGGTCTTCACATGCCGGCCGATATTGACAACCGCGAAGATCAGGTCGCCGAGTTCGTCACTGACCTTCGCGCGATCGCCTTCGCTTAATGCTACCCGCAATTCGCCGATCTCCTCTTCGATCTTGTCGAGGATCGGTTCCGGCGCCGACCAGTCGAAACCGACTTTCGCGGCGCGTTCCTGCAGCTTCAACGCTTCGGTCAAAGCGGGAAAACTGCGCTGCACCGAGCCGAGAAAGCCGCCGTTGAAATCCTCGGTGATCCCCCGCCTGGACCGGCGCTCTGTACGCTCGCGTTTTTCCGCCTGCTTGATCTCGTCCCACTGTTTCTTCACCGCATCCGGCGTATCGGCGGCCGAGCGGGCAAAGACATGTGGGTGGCGGCGGATCATCTTGGTGGTGATGGCGTTGACCACGTCGCCGAACGAGAATTCGCCGGCCTCCTCGGCCATGCGGGCATGGAAGACCACCTGCAGCAGCAGGTCGCCCAACTCGTCGCAAAGATCGTCCATATCGCCGCGCTCGATCGCATCGGAGACCTCATAGGCCTCCTCGATCGTATAGGGCTTGATCGTCTCGAAGCTCTGCTCGATGTCCCAGGGGCAGCCGGTTTCGGGATGGCGCAGCGCCGCCATGATCTCGATCAGCCGTAAAATCTCTGTGGAAGGTTCCATGGTGCCTCGGTTCAGCGGCCTCAGTTGAGCGGTATGTCGTTGGCGCTCTTCGACGACTGGTAGTTGGTGGAAAGCGCGTCGTAGCGCGCCTTGATGCGGGCGGTCTGGGACTGCAGCGCGGTCTTCAGCTGAGCCTCTTCGGTCGCGACGAGATCGGCGATGGCAAAGCTGTTCCAGAAGGCGTTCTGCCTGCGATAGCCGCCGGGTTCAAGCCCGAAGACCTCCTTCAGGATCTTCAGGTCGTGCGGAATGGCGAAGGCATCGCGGGAATCTTCGTGGCTGAAAAAATAATAGAAATTGTCGAAGCCCGCCCAGGTGATCGCCGACATGCACATGGTGCAGGGTTCGTGCGTCGACAGGAAGATCAAATCCTTGGTCGCCGGCTTGTCGCCAAGCTCGTAGAAGCGCTTCAGCGTATGCACTTCGCCGTGCCAGAGCGGATTGTCGAGCTCGTTGTTGGTCTCGGCGACGACGAGCGAAAGATCGGATTTGCGCAGGATCGCCGCGCCGAACACCTTATTCCCCAGTGAAACGCCGCGCTCGGTCAGCGGCAGGATATCGTCTTCGACAACGGAAAGCAGGCGGGCGGCGATGGTTTTGTCGGGCATTGATCTCTCCGGTTTTCCCTCAGTCTATCGCCTCGGCGGCGCAAGTGAAATGCGCGAAACGCCGGTGGACGTCTTTTGTCACAGGCTTTACAATGCGCTGCAGCAAATGCGCTCACTTGTGCTGTTTTGGTCAGCATGGGTGACTTTTCTCAAATCGCTAATGAGACGAGCAAAAGAATACCCGCTTGCTGGGGCTTTCGAATTTCTGTTCCTTCAATCCCTTGTCGATCAAGGGCATAGTCTGGCAACTTCGAAGTGGATTGATGATGTCTCCCAAGACTGAGCAGCTTTCGGTATTTCCAGCCTTCTTTCGCGTGGAAGGCCAGAAGACGGCTGTCTTCGGCAATGGCGACGAAGCGTTCGCCAAGGTGCGGCTGCTCTTGAACACACGGGCGCGGATCGTTGCCTATGCCGATCGGCCGCAAGCCGATTATCACGCCTTCCTGATCGCCAACCGTATCGAGACCGTGCGCACCGGCTTTTCCGCCGAGCAGGTCGAGGGATCGGCGCTGGTCTTCGCCGCCACCGGCAATGAGGCTGACGACCGCCGGATTGTCGATGCCGCCCGCACTGTCAGAATTCCGGCCAATGCCGTCGATCAGCCCGATTACTGCGATTTCTTCACGCCGGCGCTGGTCAATCGCGCCCCCGTCGCCGTTGCGATCGGCACCGAAGGGGCGGGGCCGGTTCTGGCGCAAATGATCCGTGCGCAGATCGATCAGCTTCTCTCCCCCTCGCTCGGCCGGCTTGCCGGCCTGGCGACGAGCTACCGCAAGGCCGTTGACCAGCTCGTTCCGCGTGGCGTCACCCGCCGCGTCTTCTGGCGCCGCTTTTTCTCCGGCGCCGTGGCCGATGCGATCGCCAACGGCAACCTGTCGCAGGCCCGCCACGCCGCCGACCGGCTGTTGGGCTCGATGGACAAAGTCGCCGGCCATGTCTGGCTGGTCGGTGCCGGTCCCGGTGCCGAGGATCTTCTGACGCTACGCGCCCAGCGCGTAATGATGGAAGCCGACGTCATCGTCTATGACGCGCTCGTGCCGCAGGCGATCGTCGATATGGGCCGCCGCGACGCCGAGCGGCTTTCCGTCGGCAAGCGCAAGGGCTGCCATTCGAAATCGCAGGAAGAGATCAACGACCTGCTGGTCGACCTCGGTCGCCAGGGCAAGCGTGTCGTCCGCCTGAAATCCGGCGATCCGCTGGTCTATGGCCGGGCAGGCGAAGAGATGGCGGCAATGCGCGCTGCCGGCGTCACCTATGAGGTGGTGCCCGGCATCACCTCGGCTTTCGCCGCCGCCGCCGATTTCGAGCTGCCGCTGACGCTGCGCGGCGTTGCCTCCTCGCTGGTCTTCACCACCGGCCATGATTTGACCGGCGACGTGCTGCCCGATTGGGCAAGCCTTGCCGTCTCCGGCGCGACGATCGCCGTCTATATGGGCCGCACGGTTGCCGCCTCCGTTGCCGAGCGGCTGATGCAGGCCGGCATTCCCGCCGAGACCACCGTCGCCGTCATCGAGAATGCCAGCCGCACTGAGCGCCGCCTGCTGCATGGCACGCTCGCCGATCTGCCCGACCTGCAGCACCGCGACGAGCTGACCGGTCCGGTCATGGTCATTATCGGCGATGCGGTCGCCGGCGCCAATTTCGAACTGTCCGAGCCGCTGGTGCGTGCGAACGCCCGGCTCGAGGAACTTGCAAGGAGCTAAACATGGTAGACAAGGTTCTGACGGCCAACCGGCTGACGGACGGCATTGCCGTCTGGCTGGATGCGAAGGGCGCGTGGTCCACCTCGCTGCAGGGGGCGCTAGTCGCCCGCCATAACGAAGCCGTTGAAGCGCTGGAAGCCATCGGCAAGAAATCCTATGCCGATAACGAAGTCGTTGACGTCGCCGTCGTCGAAGTCCAGGACACCAACGGCAGTCTCTGGCCGCTTCGCCTTCGCGAGCGCATCCGCGCCCAGGGTCCGACCATGGAATATGCCCCGGGCTACGCTCCGGCCGATCCCGAATTCATTGCAGTCTGAGGAAGACGATGTACCGTTACGACGAATTTGACCATGCCTTTGTCAGCGAGCGCGTCGAGCAGTTTCGCGACCAGGTTCAGCGCCGCCTTTCCGGCGAACTTGCCGAGGATGCGTTCAAGCCGCTGCGCCTGATGAACGGCGTCTACCTGCAGCTCCACGCCTATATGCTGCGCATCGCCATTCCTTATGGCACGCTGAGCGCCCGCCAGCTGCGCATGCTCGCCCATATTGCCCGCACCTATGACCGCGGCTATGGCCATTTCACCACGCGCCAGAACCTGCAGTTCAACTGGCCGAAGCTGTCGGAAATCCCCGATGCGCTCGCCGATCTCGCAAGCGTCGAGATGCATGCCCTGCAGACCTCGGGCAACTGCATCAGAAACGTGACGGCCGATCACTTTGCCGGTGCCGCCGCCGATGAGATCGCCGATCCGCGTCCCTATGCCGAAATCCTGCGCCAGTGGTCGTCGGTCCATCCGGAATTCTCCTTCCTGCCGCGCAAGTTCAAGATCGCCGTCACCGGCGCCGACCGCGACCGCGCCGCGATCCAGGTCCACGATATCGGCCTGCATCTGAAGAAGAACGACAAGGGCGAGATCGGTTTTGCCGTCTATGTCGGCGGTGGCCAGGGCCGCACGCCGATGATCGCCAAGCTGATCCGCGACTTCCTGCCCGAAGAGGACCTACTCTCCTACACCACGGCAATCGTTCGCGTGTACAATCTGCACGGCCGCCGCGACAACAAGTACAAGGCCCGCATCAAGATCCTCGTGCACGAAACCGGCGCCGAGGAACTGGCGCGCCAGGTGGAAGTGGAATTCGCCGCGCTGAAGGATAGCGAGCTGAAGCTGCCGGAAAAGGACGTCGAGGCGATCGCCAGCTATTTCGCACTGCCGGCTTTGTCCGAGCGCGCCGAAGGCTGGGAAAACCTCGCCCGCTGGAAGAAGGCCGATCCGGATTTCGCCCGCTGGGTGCAGCAGAACGTGCAGCCGCACAAGAACCCCGATTACGGCATGGTGACGATCTCGCTGAAGCCGATCGGCGGCATTCCGGGGGATGCTACCGACGCGCAGATGGATGCGATCGCCGATCTCGCCGAAGAATATGCCTTCGACGAAATCCGTGTCAGCCATGAGCAGAACCTCATCCTGCCGCATGTTGCACTTGCCGATCTGGAAGCCGTCTATCGCGGCCTCGTCGCCATCAATCTGGCCGAAGCCAATGCCGGCCTGATCACCGATATCATTGCCTGTCCGGGGCTGGACTATTGCGCGCTCGCCAATGCGCGCTCCATTCCGCTGGCGCAGGAAATCTCCCGCCGTTTCGGCAATGCCGAACGCCAGGCCGAGATCGGCGAGCTGAAGATCAAGATCTCCGGCTGCATCAATGCCTGCGGCCACCACCATGTTGGCCATATCGGCCTGCTTGGTGTCGAGAAGAAGGGCGCCGAACTCTACCAGATCACCCTCGGCGGTTCCGGCGACGAACATACCTCGATCGGCGAGATCATCGGCCGCGGTTTTGAGCCCGACCGGGTGACGGACGCGATCGAGACGATCGTCGACACCTATCTCGGCCTGCGCCTCGATCCATCGGAGATCTTCCTTGCCACCTATCGCCGCGTCGGGCCGCAGCCTTTCAAGGCTGCGCTCTACGGCTCAACCGCCGAAGCGGCATAAGGAGGCGATGATGACGAAGATCTGGAGAGAAACCGGTTTTGTCGAAAACGATCCCTGGGTGATCGAGACCGACGAGGCGAAGGCGACCGGCGAGCAGAAGCCGCTGCTCAGCCTCGACGAGCTGATCGCCAAGGCCGACGTAAGCAACGATGTCGGCCTCGGGGTGCTGATCAAGCCGGCCGACGATGTGCGCCGGCTGGAGCCCTATCTCTATCGCCTCGAAATCGTTGCCGTCGCCTTTCCGGCGTTCAACGACGGGCGGGCCTTCAGCCATGCCTCGCTGCTGCGCCAGCGCCTCGGCTACACCAACGAGCTGCGCGCCGTCGGCGACGTGCTGATCGACCAGGTGCCGCTGATGCTGCGCGTCGGTATCGACAGCTTTTCCGTCAGCAACGCCACGGCGCTGAAGCGGCTTTCAGAAAACCGTCTTCCCGCCATTCCCCATCATTATCAGCCGGCGGTGCGTGACGCCGAAGCCGGCAAGGGCTATAGTTGGCGCCGTCAGGCGAAGCCGGCCGCATAAGCGACCGATCCGCCTTTTTACGATGAGCGGAACGGTAGCATGAAGACATTCGAAGTGGCGGTGATCGGTGGCGGTCTCGCCGGCATGATCGCCGCAATCGCGCTTGGTCGCGGTGGCCGTAGTGTGGCGCTGATGGCGCCCGTCGCGGCAAGAGAGGACCGGCGCACCACAGCGCTGATGGATCAGTCGATCCGCTTCTTCGACCGGCTGGCGCTCTGGGAAAAGCTGCGCCCGGCAGCCACGCCTCTCACCAGCATGCGCATCGTCGACGGCACTGACCGGCTGCTGCGCGCGCCGACGACCACCTTCCGCGCCGCTGAGGTCGGCCTCGATGCCTTCGGCTATAATTTCCCCAACAAGGCGCTGATCGACGTCCTCGAAAATGCCGTCGCCGACGAGGGCAATATCACCCGCTTCACCGATATGGCCGAATCGATCGCGATCTCCGCCGAGACCGTGTCGATCACGCTTGCGGGCGGCGAGATGCTTTCAGCCGATTTTGCCGTCGGCGCCGACGGCCGCGGCTCGAAGCTGCGCGAGACGGCAGATATCGGCGTGCGCAACTGGTCCTATCCGCAGTCGGCGATGGTGCTGAATTTCGCCCATTCGCTGCCGCACCAGAACATCTCGACCGAATTCCATACCAAACATGGCCCCTTCACCCAAGTGCCGCTGCCCCAAGGTCGCTCCAGCCTCGTCTGGGTACAGGACCCCGCTGAAGCAGCAAAGCGCCTGGAATTGCCGCTTGCCGAACTCGGCGCCCTTGTCGAGGCGCGCATGCAGTCCATGCTCGGCAAGGTCGATGTGGAGGAGGGCGTCCAGGTCTGGCCGCTGTCCGGCATGATCGCCCATCGTTTCGGCAAGGGGCGCATCGCGCTGATCGGCGAGGCCGCCCATGTCTTCCCGCCGATCGGGGCGCAGGGGCTGAACCTCAGCCTGCGCGATATCATGGCGCTGACCGAGATCCTCTGCGACAGGGCGGAATTGCCGGTGCCGGCCGATGCCGGCGAAAGCTTCGACCGCAAGCGCCGCGCCGATATCATGACGCGCACGGCCAGTGTCGATCTTCTCAACCGCTCGCTGCTTTCGGATTTCCTGCCGGTGCAGATGCTGCGGGCTGCGGGCCTGCATATCCTCTCGGCGATTCCGCCGCTGCGCAATATCATCATGCGCGAAGGCATCGAGCCCGGCCGCGGCTTGCGCGATATTCCGGGTGCTCTACGGGAAAAGCTGAAGCGGAAGAAGGCCTGAGCGGATCACGATCAGCCAGAGCGAAACGCTGACCACCGAAAGCACCGTTGTGATCAGGATCGTCGCCGAGGCGCGCTCCTGCCACACACTATATTGCTGGCCGATGACACGAAGACGTTGGTCGCCGTCGGCAGCGAGGCGAGCAGCACGGCTGCCTGGATCCACACCGGCTCGAACCCACCGACCGCTGTCAGTGCCAGGAAAACCGCGACCGGGTGCAGGATCAGCTTCGCCGGCACGATGTAGCCGATCTCAGCCGGGATCCGCTTCAGCGAAGAAAAACGGAAATGCTCTAGCAGGCTGCTGAAATTCGCTCTGCGTTGGCGCAGTTGCTTGCTGTGGGTCTGATTTTTTACAGACTGGCTGTCGTGCGGTGGGATTTTGGCCGATTGAGGCGGGTTTTCTGGCCATATCGGCTTATTGATCTCCCTCAAGACACACTTCGCCCGTCGATCCGATCAATTTGGGAAGGCGGATGATGTTGTACGCGACAAGGGCGAAGGTGAAGGCGGCCTTCACCTTGTCCAGTCCGCGCAGCTTGAGCTGCGCCAGCCCGGCCGTCGTCTTGACCCAGCCGAAGACTTCCTCGATCCGCTTGCGGCAGCGCAGGCTGATCGCATAGCCGGCACTTTGCGCCACCTCTGGCGGCACCGCCGTCTTGCGCACCTTGCCCGTCTTGCTCACCGTCCCATTGATCGCCACATGCGGCACGATCTTGCGAGCCTTCAACTCCTCGACGAAGGCTTCCGCGTCGTAGCCCTTGTCGGCGCCCAGCGTCGCCCCTTCGCCAAGGCCCTCGCTCAGTGCGCTCGCCGCATCCCGCTCGCCCGTGCCGGTCGCATGCGTCACCGCGCCGTCGACCACAAGCCCGTTGCGGTTCTCCATCAGTGCGTGCCCCAGATAGGCTAAGCGGCTCTCCTGGCCATTGCCCTTGCGGTACAGACGCGCATCCGGGTCCGTCGTCGAGGCATGCGTCTTGTTCGAGCGCTTCTCCTTGCGAAAGTTGCGCTCGCCGTTGCGGCCATCCTCCGGCGGCTCATCCGAACCGTCCTTGGCCCGGAAGCTCTTCATCGAGGCAAACGCCTTCAGCATCGTGCCGTCGACCGAAAAATGCTCCGCACTCAACAGCCGCTTGACCGCAGGCTGCGAAAGCAACGCCGACAGGAAACCCTGGGCAACCTCCGTCGTCAGCAGCCGGTCCCGGTTCTTCGAAAACGACGAGGCATCCCAGACCGCATCGTCGATGCCAAGCCCGACGAACCAGCGGAACAGCAGGTCGAACTCCAGCCGTTCCATCAGTTGACGCTCCGAGCGGATCGAATAGAGCATCTGCAGCAGCACCGCCCGCAGCATCCGCTCCGGCGCAATCGACGGCCGACCGGTGTTGGCATACAGCGCTGCAAACGATCCATCCAACGCCACAAACGAGGTGTTCACAAGTTCGCGCATCGCCCGAAGCGGATGCCGGGCCGGAACCCGTGCCTCAAGGTCGACATACGAAAACAGCGACCCCGTCCGATCATCCCCGCCGCGCATCCAAATTCCCTCGAAATCACTTGCAAGATGGAATCATGTGTCCAGCCCAAAAGCCAGTGGGTTTTTCAGCAGCCTG
>NZ_JABDWD010000023.1:0-86558 GCF_019685115.1 Rhizobium sp. NZLR11
CGCCAGCCTCCTGCTCACGCAGCACACCGATGATCTGCTCTTCTGTAAATCTCTGCTTCTTCATTCGTCCGTCCTTCGTAAGGCCGGACTCTAATCAATTCTGGAAGAAATTCGCAGTGGCAGGTCATGACGGCAAAGGTCCGTTCCTGTTGACGCACTGCGCCTTCTGGGGGGATAAGGATGAGTACGAAAGCTATAAGGGTCCGATCTGGAAGGACTTGAGCTTCTCCAGCACACTGGCCGATGCGGAGGAGAAATTGGGGACGCCAACGAGAGTCGGCCGCCTTGGTATCCATTTCTGGGAATTGCCTGATTTCAGATTGACCATGCAATGGAAGAGCCGGGAAAGCATTCGGGTGATTTCGTATTGGATGAAACAATAGATCATGTGTCGTTCGCACATCGCTGATCTCCAGCCGGGAAGGATCTACCAGCGCAGCAGGCGAGGGCCGGTGAAAGCGCCGAGCGCGCCGGTGAGCAGGATGCCGAGGGAATACCAGATCAGCACGAAGGGCATGCCGTTTTCGGTGCAGAACCAGGAATAGACCCAGGCGCCCGCTGCTCCCGCGGCGATACCGGCGACGAAGCCCGTCAGCCGCAGATCCGAGGGTGCCGTACGGCGCAGTGCCCAGACGGCGCCGGCATAAATAGGTATCGCGAAGCCAAGGATCAGCAGCGGGCAATGGAGCGCCGAGGAGCCAAGGATCAGCACCGGGTAAGTCTCGGTCGGAGCCATGATGAGTTGGACGGCTGCCACCGCTGCCATGGCGGCGAAGGTCACGGCAAGCCAACCGAAAAAGCGGCCCTCGGAACCGTCGGGTCGGGAGAGCCGATAGACGGCGAGGAAGGCCGCTACCGCAATCAGCGCATTATAGGCCGATTTGATCCAGAAGACCGGCAGCATCAGCACGTCAGGCATATCGACCCGCGGACCGAGAATGGTCAGCATCAGCACCAGGGAGAGCCCGAGGGCCGGCAATATGCCGAGCGCAAAGTGCTGCCACAGTGAATTGCGCGGCACCGGCGTCAGGTCCCTTGCCAGGCTTTCGATGATGTCGTCCGTCTTTGTCACGATGCGCCTCGCAATCTCTCTCCGAGCGCCTTGAGCGCCCGGTGGATGCCGACCTTGACCGCCGATTCAGACTGGCCGGTGCGGTTTGCGGTGTCGGCAACCGACTGGCCCTCCAATTTCACCAGCCGGATCAGCTCCTGTTGTCTCAATGGCAAGCCGTCGAGCAACCGCTCGACGTCCATGCGGGCCGTCAAGCTATCCTCGCTGAAGTCGCTTTCGATTTCCTCGCCAAGCTCGGTCTCTGCCAGCCTGCGTCCGCCGCGGCCGCGATGATGGTCGATCAGCTTGTAGCGGGCGATCGAGAAGAACCAGGCCGTGAACGGTCTTCTTCGGTCATAGGTGGATCGGCGAGAATGCAGTGCCAGCAATGTCTCCTGGACCAGGTCTTCCATATCCGCTTTCGTCGCCGCGGCCATCCTGCGGCTGTAATAACCGACGAGCAGCAGGCGCAAAGCCGCCAGCAAACGCCGATACGCCGCCTCGTCCCCGTCAAGGGACAGAAGCATCAATGCTTTCAGGGCTTCTTCCGAATGGGCGGTTGTCATGCTGTCAGAGAGTTCATTCGCTAGAAGCGGCCAATCGGTTACAGGGAAGATCAAAAAAGTAACGGCATCACAGCTCTATCACATGCACGTGAGGCTGTAACGCATTCCGACGCTCTCTCGAATAGCTTAATGTGAGCCATCGGCACGCCGCCAGCGGACACGAAAATCCATTTTCAGGAGAGTTCCATGACCAAGCTTTTTTCCAGCCTTGCAGCCTGCACCTTCGTCGTCGGTCTTTCTCTCGCAGGCGTCGCATCGGCTGAGGACGCCATGAAGACCGATGCGATGAAGAAGGACACTATGGAGAGCGGCAAGATGTCGAAGGATGCCATGAAGATGTCGGGCACCAAGAAGGACTGCATGCACAAGGCCGGCATGGAAAAGGACGCGATGAAAAAGACCGACATGATGAAGACCTGCGATGCGATGAAGTAGGCGTTTCGCATCTGCGCGGCTGCTGAAACTTTCTACAGCGCCGCGCGTCTTTTTAGAGACGCAAAGGACGCTGTCGCACTTTGAATTATGTATTTGTAGGCGGCCGCGTCTTCTTGTCCCGAAATGTCCATTCATCCGGAGAACAGTCATGGCGACGATCGATGCCGGCACGCAAACCGGCCGCACGCTCATCTACCGCCACAGCCTTACTGTGCGCCTTTCGCATTGGGTGAACGTGCTGTGCCTCACGGTGCTGCTGTTCAGCGGCCTGCAGATATTCAATGCACATCCGGCGCTCTATTGGGGCCAGTATGGCGCCGACAACGACCCGTCCTTCATCTCCATGGAAGCTACCGAAGACGGCAGTCAGGTGAAGGGGCTGACGCATGTCGGTTCGTTCACCTTCGATACGACAGGCATGCTCGGTCTTTCGAATGTCGACGGCGAGGCGACAGCGAGGGGTTTTCCAAGCTGGCTTACCCTTCCAAGCTATCAGGATCTGTCGACCGGTCGGCACTGGCATTTCTTTTTTGCCTGGTTGTTCGTCCTCAACGGTCTCGTCTATCTCGCCTATGGGTTGGTCAGCCGGCATTTCCGCCGGGATCTCGCCCCGGCCGGCGCGGAGCTGACACTCACGCATCTCGGCCATGAGGTCGTCAACCATGCCCGGCTGCGCTTTCCCAAAGGAGCCGAGGCACGCCACTACAACACGCTGCAGAAGCTGACCTATCTCCTGGTGATCTTCCTGTTGCTGCCGTTGATGGTTGCGACGGGGTTGACCATGTCGCCGGGCTTCGATGCCGTGGCGCCCTGGCTGCTCGATATCTTCGGTGGGCGGCAATCGGCCCGCACACTGCATTTTCTCACTGCCTTCTCGCTCGTCGCCTTCGTCTTGGTGCATGTCGCCATGGTGATCCTGTCGGGTGTCTTCAACAATCTGCGTTCGATGATCACCGGTTATTTCGCCATCGAACAGGGAGATGAACAATGAGCCGCCTCATCACCCGCCGCCGCTTCCTGATCGGTTCGACCCTGACTGCCTCCGCGCTGGGATTGAGCGGCTGCGACGCCTTGGTCGAAAGCGACCGGACGAAATCGGTCCTGAAGATCGCTGAGGGGTTCAGCATGAAGGCGCAGCGCTTCCTGCAAGGCGACAACGCGCTGGCGCGTGAATTCAGCGAGACGGATCTCTCGCCGGTCTTTCGCTCGAACGGCACCAGCATGCCTGACAACCCGCAATATCTCGACTGGATGAGCCAGCAGTTTTCGACCTGGAGACTTGATATCGGCGGACTGGTGGAAAAACCGGCTCAGCTGTCGCTCGCCCAGTTGAAGGCGATGCCGTCGCACACCCAGATCACCCGCCACGACTGCGTCGAAGGCTGGAGTGCGATCGGCAAATGGACTGGTCTGCCGCTTGGCGCCTTGCTGCAATCGGTCGGGCTGAAGCCCGAGGCGCGCTATATCGTGTTCCACTGCGCCGACGAATACGAAAAGTCGCTTGATGGCACCGGCTGGTATTATGAGAGTATCGATCTGGTCGATGCCTTCCACCCGCAGACGATCCTTGCTTATTCGATGAACGGCCGCGACCTGGAAGTGGCGCATGGAGCGCCGCTGAGGCTCAGAGTCGAGCGGCAGCTCGGTTACAAGCAGGCGAAGTATCTGACCCGCATCGAAGCGGTCGCGGATCTCGGTCGGCTTTACGGCGGCAATGGCGGATTCTGGGAGGATCGCGGCTACGAATGGTATGCCGGGATATAGCTCCTCGGTAGGGCTCTGAAACCGAGGCGAGCCTCCCATCTATTCCACCCGGGGTGTGGCAATGATCTGCGAGCGTCGCTCGAAGCCGTCATGACGTTCCTGGTACAAGAGGACGGGATCAGCCATCGCCCCACTATCCGCCATTGGCCGATCATCTCCCAGATAGTCGGCCTGTCTGGCGTCACTTCCCCGGCAGATCCTGTTCGATCGTCGCATTCTCCCTATAGCCCGCGACCCTTGGAAATCATGAAGGTTCCCATCTGTGGTTTTCCTGTTTAACGTTTATGCGACGGATTGACGCACAACCCCAGCGATGATACCTATGCGCCAATTGGTCAGGCCAGTTGACCAGATGCGTGCCTTGAGGAGAAGCGCGCCGAGGAGGCCCAAGATGTTTTCGCCTGTTGAATCACGCCGCCTCTATAGGCAGGTGGCCGATCAGATTCGATTGATGATCGTAAGCGGCGAGCTTGCCGTCGGTCAGCGGTTGCCGGCCGAACGTGACCTGGCGGAACAGCTGTCGGTGTCACGCCCGACCGTCCGCGAAGCGCTGATCGTCCTGGAGGTCGAAGGCCTCGTCAACATCCGTATGGGATCCGGCATCTATGTGGTGCGCCAGCATGCCGCGACTGTGGCGGGGAGCGAGCGCGAGCCGGTGGAGGGGCCTTTCGAGCTGCTGCAGGCGCGCGCCATCATCGAATGCGCGATTGCCGAGGAAGCTGCAGGCTGCGCCAAGCCGGACGATATCGCCCTGCTCGATGAAGCGCTGACGCGTATGAGCGGCGGCGTCAATGATGCGAGCACGGTGCTTGCCGCCGATCGCGCTTTCCACACCGGCATTGCCGCGATCGTCGGCAATGCGACGCTGATCCGGGTAACCGGCGAGATGTTCGACATGCGGATGACGCCTTATTTCGCCAAGCTCGCCAGCCACTTCGAGGGGCCGGGAACATGGCGCAGCGCCGTCGACGAACATCGGACCATTCGCGACGCGATCGCCGCCGGCGATGCCGCAGGCGCCAAGGCGGCCATGCGCGCCCATCTCACCATGTCGCAGAAGAGGTTTTCCGAGAGCTTCGGGGAGGAGCTTTCGGGAGAGGAGCAGCGCGGCCGCAGCAAGCGGCCTGCGAAAGGAACGACCAAGACTTGAGACTTAACTGAGCCCGGAGGAGAGAGCGATGAAGAGCAGACTGACAACGATACTTTGCACCGCAGCCGCGATCATGGCGACGACGGCGGTCGCGCATGCTGAGACAGTGCTGAAATGGGCGCATGTCTATGAAACGTCCGAGCCCTTCCACACGGATTCCGTTTGGGCCGCGGAAGAGATCAACAAGCGAACCGACGGGCGCTACAAGATCGAGGTTTATCCGGCCTCGCAGCTCGGCAAGGAAGCCGATATCAACCAGGGCCTCAAGCTCGGCACGGTCGACATCATCATCTCGGGATCGAGCTTTGCCGCACGCGACTACAAGCCGATCGGCGTCACCTACTTCCCCTATATTTTTCGCGGTCCCGATCATTTGATCGCCTACACCAAGAGCGATGTCTTCAAACGCCTTGCCAAAGGCTATGAGGATAAAACCGGCAACCACATTGCCGCCGTCAGCTATTACGGCACGCGCCACACAACTGCGAACAAGCCGATCGCCAAATGCGCCGATATGCAGGGATTGAAGATCCGGGTGCCCGACGTTCCGGCCTATCTCGCCATGCCGCGGGCCTGCGGCGCCAACACCACGCCGATCGCTTTTGCCGAAGTCTATCTCGCTTTGCAGAACGGCACGGTCGAGGCACAGGAAAACCCGCTGACGACAATCGAGGCGAAGAAGTTCTACGAAGTCCAGAAGAACATCATCCTCACCGGACACATCGTCGATCACCTCAACACCGTGATCTCGAAGACGCGGTGGGCGAGCCTGTCCGACGAAGACAAAAAGATCTTCGGCGACGTCATGCAGGAAGCCGCCGAGCGCACGAGCAAGACGATCGCCGGCAAGGAAAACAGCCTGATTGCGACCTTTAGGGAAAAGGGGCTGAACGTTGCCGAGGTCGATAAGGGCGATTTCGAGAAGGCCGTGATGGAAAAGGTCAAGTTCGAGGACTTCGGCTACGAGAAAGCCGATTGGGAAGCAATCCGCGCGATCCAGTAAAGCCAGGGCGCGGCGTTAGCCGCCGCGCCCTTCTTCCCCAACCGGAACAAGGCCGATCATGTCGCAAGAAATACACACGCAAATCACGGCCGAGGAAATCGGTCACGAATTCGAAGGCCACGCGCCGACCGCAAACATGTCGGACTACGCCATCGAAGACTGGATCACGCTAATGGTCTTCTGGCTGATGGCGGGTTGTGTCTTCCTGCAGTTCTTCACGCGCTATGTGCTGAACGACAGCTATGCATGGACCGAGGAGATCGCGATCAACTGCCTGATCGGCGTCGTCTTTCTGGGCGCCGTCATGTGCGTGCGCACCTCGCGGCATATCCAGGTGGACGTGTTCTATCACTATATGCCGGCAGGCCTTGCCCGCGTGCTGGCGACCGTCGTCGACATCGTTCGCATCGGCTTTTTCGCCTATGGCTGCCACCTGATGTGGCGCTATGTCGATATCGTCGCCGACGAGCAGATGGTCACCGTCGAGCTGCCGCGCAACATCGTCTTCTACTCCGTTCTCGTCGCCTTCGTGCTGATGCTGATCCGCGCGGTCATCGTCTTCATCGCCAATATGCGCCGCGGCTACTCCGTTCTGGAGCGCCCGGAAGAATTCCAGACCGTCGAGGATTGATCCGATGCTGCTGCTTCTTGGCTCGTTTCTGGTGCTGATGCTGATCGGGGTGCCCGTCGCAATCTCGATGGCTGTCGCGTCCGTGCTTTACATCGTTCTCTACGGCGTTGCCCCCGACATCATCGTCGCCCAGCGCATGATCGCCGGTGTCGAAAGCTTCCCCCTCCTCGCCGTGCCGTTCTTCATTCTGGCGGGCAACCTGATGAATTCGGCGGGTGTCACAGGCCGCATCTATTCCTTTGCGGTTGCGCTCGTCGGTTGGATGAAGGGCGGGCTGGCGCAGGTCAATATCATTGGTTCCGTCATCTTCTCCGGCATGTCGGGCACCGCACTTGCCGATGCGGCCGGTATCGGCACGATCGAGATCAAGGCGATGAAGGACCACGGCTATCCGGTCGAGGCCGCGGTTGGCGTGACGGCGGCGTCGGCAACGCTCGGGCCGATCTTCCCGCCGTCGCTGCCTTTCGTGATTTACGGCATGATGGCGAACGTCTCGATCGGCGCACTTTTCATGGCCGGCATCCTGCCCGGCATTGTCATGACGTTGCTGATGATGATCACCGTCGCCGCCTTTGCCTATTGGAAGCGATGGGGCTCGGACGCGCCGTTTAATATGCGCGAGCTGCTGTCGGCCGGAATGGAAATCGTCGTCGTCCTGCTGGTGCCTGTAACAATCTATTTGATGATGCGCGCCGGGCTATCGATGAACGCGGCGGCGGGCATTGCTCTTCTCGTGCTTCTGGCGCTCGACTGGCATTTCCGCTTTTCCGCCGTCATGGCGCTGATGACCCCGGTCATTCTGATCGGCGGCATGACGATGGGCTGGTTCACGCCGACGGAGGCCGCCGTCGCAGCCGTCCTCTGGTCGTTATTTCTCGGCCTTGTGCGCTACCGCACGATGACGTTCTCGACGCTTGCCAAGGCAAGCTTCGATACGATCGAGACGACGGCATCCGTTCTCTTCATCGTTACCGCGGCCTCGGTCTTCGCATGGCTGCTGACGGTGAGCCAGGCCGCAGCACTGTTGTCCGATGCGATCCTGTCGATCACCGACAATAAATGGGTGTTCCTGATCCTCGTGAACCTGCTGATGCTCTTCGTCGGCTGCTTCCTGGATACGATCGCGGCGATCACAATCCTCGTGCCGATCCTGCTGCCGATCGTCGCGAAGTTCGACATCGATCCGGTTCAATTCGGCCTGATCATGACGCTGAACCTGATGATCGGCCTGCTACACCCGCCGCTCGGCATGGTGCTTTTCGTGCTGTCGAGGGTCGCGAAACTCTCGGTCGAACGCACGACGATGGCGATCCTGCCCTGGCTGGTGCCGCTTTTCCTGGCGCTGATCCTGATCACCTTCGTGCCCTCGGTATCGCTTTGGCTGCCGGAGCAGCTCGGGCTGCTGAGATAGGAGGGATACAATGCAGACACGTCTGGCACGGCTTTACCAAAAGGGCGATCTCAGGATAGAAACCGACACCGTTCCGGTCCCCGGTTCAGGCGAGGTGCTTCTCAAAATGGCCGCCGCAGGCATCTGCGGCTCCGATCTGCATTATTATCAGGATGGCGGCTTCGGACCTGTCAGGGTTCGCGAGCCGATCATACCGGGCCACGAGGCCTCGGGAACCGTGAGCCAGGCAGGCGAGGGCGTCGATCTCAAGGCCGGCACGCTGGTGGCGGTCAATCCGAGCCAGCCTTGCGGACATTGCGAGTATTGCCAGCAGGGCTTGCCGATCCACTGCCTTGAAATGCGCTTCATGGGTAGCGCGATGCGATTGCCGCATGAGCAGGGCATGTTCCGCGAGTGGCTGGTGGTGCCGGCCAGGCAGTGCTTCGACGTGGGGGCCGCGACGACCGCCGCGGAAGCGGCCTGCAGCGAGCCCCTCTCGGTCTGCCTGCACGCCGCATCGCGCGCCGGCAATATCACCGGCAAACGTGTCCTCGTCACCGGAGCCGGCCCGATCGGCGCCTTGATGGTCGCCGTTGCCGCTTATCACGGTGCAGCCGAGATCGTGGTGACCGATCTGGCGGACGCGGCGCTGGAGAGGGCCAAGGCGATGGGTGCCAGCCGGACGATCAACGTTTCCCGGGATGCCGCAGCGCTTGGGGAATTCGAGGCGGGGAAGGGCTATTTCGATCTCGTTTTCGAATGCTCCGCCGCCGCCCCGGCGATCCGCAGCGCCATCGCCGCCATCAGGCCGCGCGGCACGATCGTGCAGGTCGGCGTAACGGGAGAGATTCCGATTCCTCTCAATGCCATTGTCGGCAAGGAGCTTCACATCCACGGCACGCAGCGCTTCCACGAGGAATTCGCCACCGCGGTCGACCTGATCGCGAGCCGCACGATCGACATACGGCCGATCATCAGCCACAGCCTGCCGCTCGAACAGGCCATGGCAGCTTTCGTTCTTGCTGGTGACCGCAGTGCCGCCTGTAAGGTACAGCTTACGTTTTAGCGGTGTGGCGCCGGCACGCTGTCATTCCGCTCCCGCACGCCATTCGCGATAGGCCAGATGAACCCTGGCGCCGATCGTCGTCAGCGGCCGCGGCGGCAGCGAAACCGGTTCGGCCAGTCGGCTAAAGACGCGACCGAGTTCAGATTGATGCCCAAGCACGCGTTCGGCCGCGGCGATGCCGGCGGCGGTCGAGTTCGACGCCCCGAGGCCGTTGCAGCCGCAGGCTGCGAAAACACCCCGTTCGATTTCCCCGAAGGCCGGTACATGGTTGCGTGTCAGCGCCATCGCGCCTGCCCAGCGATACTGCATGCCGACGCCGGCAAGCGTCGGGAAACGGTGGGAGAATTTGCCGTCGTGCAGGCGGCCGGCGCTCTGGATGGCGGCATTGCTGATTTCGATGCTCGGATTGTAGCTGTAGCGCGAGCGCACCAGGATCCGGTCGCCGCCGTCGGTGTTGATGCGCCGAACGGTCGTTCCCATCGGCAGCGCCGGAGTCGCCGCCCATTTCCGGTCGCCGCCGAGCCTTGCCGGATCGAATTCCTCCGTCAGAGATGCGTAGGTGAAGACATGGAGCAGGCGCCCGCGGAAGAAGCCGAAGCTCTCCGCATGGCCATTATTGGCCAGGATGATCTTCCCCGCCTGCACGCTTCCCTTTGGTGTCTTCACCAGCCAGCCGTCGCCGGAGCGCTCGAAGGAGAGAGCCGGCGTCTGCTCGAAAAGCTTCACCGGCTCCTTCAGACAATCGGCCACCGCTCCGATATAGGCGGCCGGCTGGATGATGATCGTGCCCGGCGAGAATAGACCTGATGTGAAGGCCTTCGAACCCGTCACTGCTTCGATTTCCGCTGCCTTCAGCAGGCGATGCGCTTCGCCCATCCTGGAAAGCTGCATCGAATAGGTCTCGAGATGCTTATCGCCTTCCGTGCTCATCGCGACGCTGTAGCGGCCGCACGGATCGAACAGCGCCTTTCCCCAGCCGTTCTCAGCGGCCAGCTCAGTCGCCAAAGCGATCGCCGAACGCTGCAAGAGCACGGAGTCGCGGAACTTGCCTTCGGACTCGCCGCTGAAATCGGCCGAGGAAACCTCGTGCGGAAGGTCGATGATGAAGCCCGAATTGGCTCCCGCCGGTCCCTCGCCGACAATGCCCGCTTCGAGAACGGCCACCCGGGCGGCCGGGTCGAGCCGCGAGATCCGGTGGGCCGCGGATAGGCCGGCAAAACCACCACCGATGATCGCGACGTCGACGCTGATCGCTTCGCCCAATGCGGGTCGAGGCGTGCGTGGCGGAAGTGTGGCCACCCAGCCAGAAACGCCGGCGCGTTTCGGAAACTTCGATGCGACGAAGATGTTCTTGGCGGCCATGGTCTCGGTCAAATCGCTTCTCGCTCCATGAGCATTTCCAGGGAGCGCCGGAGGGCTGGAAGCTTTTCCGGATCGAGCGCCCGCAGCGGCTTTCTCGGCGCGCCGGCGCCGTAGCCGATGAGCTCGGCGGCTACATAGACGGATTGCACGTAATCGCCTTCCCAGATCAGCCCCATCGACGGCTCCAGGATTTTCCAGAGCGCGCGCACCTCATCCCATTTGCACTGTGCTGCCGCCTCGACGAGGGCGACAGAAGTGCGCGGCGCAAAGTTCGCTCCGCCCCAGATCAAACCGTCGCAGCCGGCATAGAGTGCATAGGGAACGAGGGGGTCAGCGCCGTTCATGACGAAACGGCCGGTGCGGATGAGTGCCGCCTGTTTCCCTAGGTCTCCGCTGCTGTCCTTGACGGCGCAGAAGCCTGGAATTTCATTCAGCCTATTGAGGAGTTCCGGCGTGATCGCGACGCCAACCGTCTGCGGCACATTGTAACCAATGACGGGTAGGCCGGCCTTAGCAACTTCGGCGTAGAAATCGAGAATGCCCTGGTCGTCGGTCGGCCCTTCGAAGAAGGGCGGAAGCACCATGACGCCTTCGGCCCCGGCATCACGCGCCCGGGCGGTCCGCTCCACGACGTCTTCCACCAGCAGCGCCGAGGTCTGGGCAATCACCTTCGCACGGCCGTTGACGAGTTTCACGCCACGGGCGATCAGTTCCTCGGATTCTTGCTTGGAGAGATAGACGTGCATTCCGGTCCCGGAGCTGAACAGAAAGCTGCGGACCCCGGCCGCGAGATAGCGCTCGACATTGACTTCGAGCCGCCCGTAGTCGATGCGGCCGGCATCGTCGAACGGGGTGGTGATTGCGAGATTGAGTCCTGGAAACGGAAAGGCTGTCATGGAGTGAAATCCCGTTGCGTTAGGCCGAAAGTTCGAGCTAGGTTGTCTTGAGCTGCGTGTATTGATCTTGGTCGGCCTAGAGGGTCGGCGCTTCCATTCCCTCAGGGGCCGCGTACATGGCCATGTTCCGCCGGGACAGTTCGAGGTGAAGCCGCGCCAATTCCCCGGAGGCTTCGGCGTCGCGCCGCTCAATGGCCTCGATCATCTCGTCGTGCTGATCCGTCGCCAGTTCGAGTTCTTCCTGCATGCGTGGCGTATTTGGATGCTTGTAGAAGATCTTTCCGATGCGAGCATGGTCGATCTGCAGGCGGCGCAGGCTTGGGACCACGTAGACATTGTGAGCCATCTCGCCGACTTGCCGGTGGAACTGGTCATTGAAGAACACCCGGCCCTCGACATCGCAGTCGTCGACCGCCTTGCGGAAGGCGCGCTGTGTGTTTTTGAGAATCTCGAGTTCTGCTTTCGTCCGGTTTTCCGCCGCAAGCTTGTTGGCGGTAATGTAGATCATCGGCGCAAGCAGGAAGAAGTCGCGCAGGGAGTGGTAGCTCATCGAGCTGACGCGCGCGGCGCGGTTCGTCTCAAGCTCGATATAACCTTCGCCAGCCATCTGCCGCATCAGCTCGCGCACCGGCGGTCGCGACAGCCCGAACTCTTCGCTCAGGGCCACTTCATCAAGCACCGCACCGGGAGGCAGTTCCATCGTCAGGATGCGTCTGCGCAAGGCGAGTTCGAGGCTGGATTTACGGTCCGGGGCGGCGATGGCATTCATAATGTTGCTCGTCTATATAATTTCTTTTGAAGACATTATGTAGACATTAGGCGCACGTCAAGTCTTCGTCGCTCAATCTCTCATGCCTGCTGCCTAAGGGTGCTCACAACAAAGTGCGTTACCGCCGGGAAACAAAAACGGACCCCGCGTGTTACCGATCAACCCGCGCAGCAGCATTTCCCTGCCTGGCGTGTATCCGCATTGGAGCAGGACATGGATACAGCAACGCAGTGGGCGCTTCTTCTCGGTGCCCTGACATTGGCGAGCTGGATCGCAGGCGGGTTGACGGCCGTCTTCGGAAACGTGGAGCCCGGTCATCCCCGACAAAAAGCGGCGGAATATCTGATGTTCGGGCTCAACGCCGCGGGCCTCGCCTCGGCAGTCGCCATGGTTGCAATCCTGGTGATCCGATGACGTCGATCAGCCGTTGGCCACTGGGATTCCCGTTCTAGCGTCGGGCGGCGATCTGCTCGGCGGCGGATAGCGCAGCCTGTTGCGGCCGACGAAAGACGCAGACCTGGTTGCGTCCCGCCTCCTTAGCGCGATAAAGCGCCATGTCGGCCTGGTGCTGGAGGTTGGTCAGTGAAATGTCGGTATCGAGAGCCGATTTCAAGGCTACTCCGACGCTGAGCGTCACGGAAGGGCCGACACCGGAGGAGGGGTTTGGAAGGGCGGCGGCTTCCACGCTCTCGCGTATTCGCTTTGCAACCCCGACTGCCTCTTCTTCTTCGGCATCCGGAAGCACGATTAAAAATTCCTCGCCGCCATGGCGCGAGACGAGGTCGCGATCGGCTCGCACGCAGCTCTGGATGATGCCGGCAACCTTGACGAGGCAGCGGTCGCCCTCGCCATGGCCGAGCTTATCATTGAGCGCCTTGAAGTGATCAATGTCGCACATGAGCATGGCTGCGACGACGCCGGTTTCACGACCGTCGCGCCACAGACCCTCGAGCGTTTCCATCATCCAGCGGCGATTGGCAATTCCCGTCAGCGGATCGGTTCTGGCCAGCCGCTCCAACCTTGCATTTGCATCGGCAAGCTCCGCGACCCGGCGCCGATCCCTGCAATCCAGCAGAAATGTCTTTTGCGCCAGGATGTTCATCGTCCGCCGGGCAACCACGGTCGCGATAATACCGCAGGAAAAGAACAGCGTCGCGGCGACGACGCTGCCCGCTTCCAAGATCGGGTTATGCCATTGAAGGATAAAATAAAGGCAGACGGCATAACAGGCGATCGCGATTGTCCACGCCAGCGGCACGCTGAAGATGGTGATTGCACTCGTTGCGACGAACAGCATGATGTTCAAATGCCGTTCGTAAAACTCCCCTCCGGCAAAAACGCCGACGAGTGCCACCGAGAGAAGAATGAGAGACATTCCCGCAAGCAGCGACGCTCGCTGAACCGTTGCGGCGCGCGGCTTGCTCCAAACGATCGCCGTAAATACTGCCGCCGGCGGCAAAAGGCAGGCGGGAGCGACCATCGACAGGACGACTGGGTGAGGAAGCAGAATAGCGTTCAGCGCCAGCGTCAGAACATCGACGAATGCCACCCAGATCATCCAGGAACGGATGACCTTCGCCGTCTGTCGCCATGACTTTTCGTCGAATCGGCGGCGCAGATCTCCTGACAGCCTGATATCACGGGTTCGGCCGGACAAAAGACGTTCGACCTCATCCGCCATCGCGCCAGTCAGCGGCCGCGACGAGCAAGACCCGGCTGCAGAACCTTCGGAAGGCATGCTTTTGGCATCAATCATCCTTGGATTATCTAGCCGCGATCGAAAGGTCGGCAAGGCTTGCGCGCCGACGGCCGGATTCGTGCGTTGATATTTTGTAAACAAGTTAGCCCGCGTGATCTGGGCCAGATCGTGCTACGAACCCTTGTCCGAGAGGGAACAGGATGAGACTCAAGCTGGTTGCAGTTGCGGTCGCGGCGCTCGCGCCGGTGGTTGCGATGCTCGCCTACAACGAAGTCGCGCTTCGCAATCAGCGCAACGAAGAGATGCGCGCATCCGCGGCGGAGGCGGCCAGACAAGCATCCTCGGAAGTAGAACGGATCGTGGAGGGGCTGCACGCCCTTCTGGTGTCCGTGTCCGCCATGCCTTCGGTCCGCCACCTCGATGTCCAGGCTTGCAACGAGGCGCTCAAGTCGGTCGCCGAAAGCATTCCGAACATTCGCACCATCTTCGTCGTCGGCCTTGATGGACGGCCCGTCTGCGGCAGCATGGCCTTTCCGGACGGCGTGGTATTCTCCGATCGCGATTACTTCCAGCAGACGCTGGAAACCAAAGACTTTTCCGTCGGGACCTACACGCAGAGCCGCCTAACCGACCGCCCCGTCCTGCCGCTTGCGATGCCTTTGATGGAAGGCGAGACCGTCAAGGCCGTCATCGTCAGCGGGATCCGGGTGGACTGGCTGCAGAACCGCATCACCGAGCGTGGCGTCGCGCCCGGTAACGAGGTGACCATAGCCGACGGCAAGGGAACCGTTGTCGCGCACGTTCCCCTTCCGGAGCAGTTCGTCGGCACTGTCATATCCGAGGAATACCAGCGCCTGGTCCATGCCGAGCAGCCCGACGTGGTCGAGATTACAGGCAAGGATGGAACAACGAGCGTTCTCGGCTATCGCCCGATAGCCCTGCCTGCCAGTCCCCTCTATGTCAGTGCCGGCTTCTCGAAACCGGAGGCTTTTGCGCCGATCAACCGGGCGACGCTGATGAATACGCTCGCCATCATCGGCGGCGCGCTTTTCGCCTTCCTCGCCGCGATCTTCATCGGCAACCGCTTCATCCTCCTGCCGATCTCCAGGATAGCAGAGGTGATGGAGAAGTGGCGCAGCGGCCAGACGACGGCGCGCACCGGCATGACGGGGCCGGACGAGCTGGAAGTCGTCGGCGCTACCTTCGATCGGCTGCTCGACGAACTCGACGAGCGCAGACGCCAGAACGAGCAGGCCGAGGAGGAGCGAACTCTGCTCGTCCGCGAAATGGCGCACCGGGTCAAGAATGGCTTCACCCTCGTTCAGGCAATCGCCCGGCAGACCTTCTCGCGCGCCAATCCGGAAAGCTACAACGCCTTTGCCGAAAGGCTGGCGGCGCTTGCCGGCACATATGATCTGATCCTGTCGCGGGAGGGATCGGCCGCGCCCATCCGGGAGATCATCTCCGCCGCCTTGCGGGCGCACATTGCCTCGGAGGAACGCATTCGTCTGGCTGGCCCCGACGTGGTTCTTCCCGCCGACATCGCCCTGCCGCTTTCACTCGTGCTCCACGAGTTGGCGACCAATGCGACGAAGTACGGGAGCCTCGGAGGCGAGCAGGGAACCGTGGCCATCGAGTGGAGGCACGATGATGGGCGCGTCCTTCTCGTCTGGACGGAAACCGGCGGCCCGGCGGTGTCGATGCCGACGAAAAGAGGCTTCGGCTCCGTCCTTATAGAGCGGGCCTTTTCCTCCAAGGCGCGGACGCAATCCAGGTCGGACTACAGGCCCGAAGGGCTCGTCTTCGAAGTTGTCTTCTCAACCGGGGGACCTGGAGGCGGAAGGTAAAGTCCAGACAGGGATATCAGTCGAGCAGATATGCCGGGAAGCATGAGCGGGTTGAAGCTGACCACGCCAATACTCCCGACTGCCTCCCTATCTTCCCGCTGAAGTAGGACGTTGGAGATCGATGCGGCTCGTTACTACGGATTGGCCTGACGCCGGGTCTCGATCGACCGTCTGCAGTCGGAGCCTATCCTGTCCGATTTTTTCGATCATCAATATTGCGTTCCGGTCGCCATTGACCACGCGAGCCCAGGTCACGCGAAGATTGAGCGCGTCGCCCTGCCTGCTGCCCACCAGTTTGGATGGCTGTCCCGATGGTCCGATGTAGCTGCCGGTGTAACGCTGTCCCAATACCTTTACATTGGCCGAGAAAGCTCTTGTGAAAACCGCAAGGCCGCGACATTTCCCGTTCATCGACACAGCGGATTCACTGGCGTCGGATCGGAGCGAACAGGAGACATTGAGGTTTGTGCCGCCGATCTTGGTGAGCACCATCCCGGTCCCGTGCCAATCGCCTGCCAAGGATCGCAAAAACCCTGTCTCCGACGCCTTTGCGGTGTCAGGCAGGCACGACAGCGAGAATATGGCAGCAATCAGAGCCGCACGCATGAAAGCCTCCCCGGTTAAGCGCTCTCCCGAACCGATGATGCGGCCGATTGTTCCGACAAGGCTCATGCCTTTGAATGGGCGTGCCACGTTTGCGGTGAAGGTCGGTGCCCTTGCCGCATTGCGGCGTCAATCGGGTCGACTTCTATGGGATACGATAAATTGGGTCATGCCGGCTGTCGAGAACACGCATACCGGGAAAGGCACGGTGGCCGCTATTCCTCTTCCGCCTGAAACCGTTGAGTAATAAGGAGAGGGAGGTGCGTTGTGCATTTCGACCAGCGCGGTGTGATTCACCGCCTGCCCCTCGTGCGCGTCGCCAGAACATTGCGGATCGAGAAACTGGAATGAATTCTGAGAACGCCCGGCAGGGTCGATAGTATTTCCTTATGGATCCGCTCGAATTCGCCCGGACTGGCGACCTCCACGCGCAGGAGATAGTCGGAACCGCCCGTCATCAGAAAGCATTCGCGGATCTCAGGATGCCGGCGGACCGCCGCCTCGAAGCGGTCGAGATGGTCCTCCGTCTGCCGTTCGAGGGTGATGTTGATGATCACGGCGATCATCTCATCCGCATTGCCGGTGTCCACCAGCGCCGTATACCCGCGGATCACGGCTGATTTTTCCATGATCTTGATGCGCCGGAGGCAGGCCGATGGAGAAAGGCCGATCTCTGCTGCGAGCTTGGCATTGCTCATGCGGGCATCGAGGCGCAGCAGTCTCAGAATATTGCGATCGGTAGCGTCGAGGGCGGACATGATTGTTCATTCCAATTTTTAGCTGATTATGCGGATAATAGATAAATTGTGCAAGATCATGCGACGAAATGATGAGCAATTTCGCTCATTATTTCATAGACTCCGGGTGGCAAATGGATAAGGGGTCGATATGGATAGCGACATTTTGGTTTCCCGCACCCGCACCGTCCCGGCCATGCAGGGTGCGACGGGCTATCTGACAATCGATCTGGCAGCGCTCGGCCGTAACTACCGTAAGCTCGTATCGGTGCTGGCGCCGGTTCGCTCGGGGGCCGTTGTCAAGGCCGACGCCTACGGCCTCGGCGCCGAACGGGTCGCCCAAACACTCTATGATCACGGCTGCAGGCATTTCTTCGTCGCCCAGTTCGTCGAGGCCGTCAGGTTGCGGCCGGCCCTTGCGCGCGACGCTCAGATTTTCGTGCTGAACGGCTTGCAGCCGGGCAACGAGATCGCCTGCGCCGAGATGGGCATCGTCCCGGTTCTCAACTCGCTGGCCCAGTGGCGGCAATGGGCGACGGCAGCGCGCATGCTGAAGCGCTGCCTGCCTGCCGTGCTGCAATTCGACACCGGCATGTCGCGGCTCGGTTTTCCCGAGGAGGAGCGAACCGAGCTGGCGGTGGCCCTTGGCGAAGCCAGCAGCGTCGAAATCCTGTTCATCATGAGCCATCTGGCTTCAGCCGACGACGTGGGGAGCGAGCAGAACGGCGAGCAATTTGCCGAAATGTCGCGCATTGCCGACGAATTTCCCGGCTACGATATCTCCTTCGCCAATTCCGGCGGCGTGTTCCTGGGCCGGGCCTGTCACGACGTGCTCGCTCGCCCCGGCATCGCCCTTTATGGCGGCGCTCCGAACTCCAGCGTCGAGAACCCGATGGAACCGGTCGTCAACCTTGATGTCGCCGTCGTGCAGACGCGCACTGTACCATCCGGCGCGAAAGTCGGTTACGGAGGCGCGCATGTCACGCGAGGGGAAATGCGTCTCGCCACCATTGCCGCGGGCTACGCCGACGGCCTGCCGCGCAGCCTCAGCGATCGCGGCGCCGTCTATTTCAACGGTATCCGCCTGCCAATCGTCGGCCGCGTGTCGATGGACAGTACGACCGTCGACATATCGGCATTGCCGGAAGGCGCGCTGAGCCTCGGCAGCCTTGTCGAAGTGCTCGGCCCCAGCCAGACGCTCGAGGACATCGCCGGCGACGCCGGCACTGTATCTTACGAAATCCTAACCGGTCTGGGCGATCGTTATCACAGGCAATATCGCTGAGAGCCCGCCGGCTGCATCATTGGGAAGATCATGAAAGTCATCGTTCTGGGGGCCGGCATTGTCGGCATCACATCCGCTTATCAGTTGGCTAAATCAGGCCATGAGGTCACGGTCGTCGACCGGCAGAAAGGTCCGGCGCTGGAGACGAGCTTTGCCAATGCCGGCGAAGTCTCTTTCGGCTATTGCTCGCCATGGGCAGCGCCCGGCATTCCTGCCAAAGCCATCAAGTGGCTGTTCATGAAACATGCGCCGCTCGTCCTGCGCCCGAAACTCGACATGGCCATGCTCTCCTGGATGGCAAGGATGTTGTCGAACTGCACCTCCGAGCGCTATGCAATCAACAAGAGCCGCATGCTGCGCCTTGCAGATTACAGCCGCATCGCGCTGGCCGAGCTTCGCGCAGAAACCGGCATCGCCTATGACGAACGCATGCAGGGAACCCTGCAACTGTTCCGCACGCAGCAGCAGCTTGATGCCTCGGCAAAGGATGTCAAGGCGCTGGCCGCCGACGGCATTCCCTATGAAGTGCTGGACCGGGACGGCTGCATCCGCTTCGAACCGGCATTGAAGCACGTGCGCGACAAGATCGTCGGCGGCCTGCTGACGCCGAAGGACGAGACCGGTGACTGCTTCATATTCACCAATGCGCTGGCCGCGAAGGCCGAAGCGCTTGGTGTCCGATTCGTTTACGGGACGACGATCAAAGCACTGGATGTCGAGGCCGGCCGCGTGCGCGGCGTTATCACCGATCGTGAACGGATGAGTGCGGATGCGGTGGTGGTTGCGCTCGGCAGCTATTCGCCGCTGCTGCTCAAGCCCTTCGGCATCAGCCTGCCGGTCTATCCCGTCAAGGGTTACTCGCTCACTATCCCGATCACTGACGCGTCGCGCGCACCGGAATCGACCGTCATGGACGAGACTTACAAGATTGCGATCACCCGGCTCGGCGACCGGATCCGGGTCGGCGGCATGGCTGAAATCTCAGGCTATACCAACGATCTCGGCCTGGCCCGCCGCAGCACGCTGGAGCATTCCGTGACCGACCTTTTCCCCGGCGGCGATGTTTCCAAAGCGTCCTTCTGGTCCGGCCTGCGCCCGATGACGCCGGATGGCACGCCGGTCATCGGTCCGACAAAGATCATCGGCCTCTTCCTCAATACCGGCCACGGTACGCTCGGCTGGACGATGAGCACCGGTTCGGCGCGGTTGATCAGCGATCTGGTCGGCGGCCGCACGCCTGAGATCGACGCTCGGGATCTCGCAATCAATCGCTACGGCTGAAACCTCATCCGACGGCGCTAAATGAAGAGAATTGATTGCGCAAATCGCTTATCACCGATGGGCATTGTCTTCGAGGTCATGAATGTCCGGTCGTTCCCATAACCCCGTCAATGGCAGCTTCCTCCACGATCCGGCGAGGCAGAGTCCGTCGTTTTGGGAGACGGCCTTCAGCGGGACGGACCCGGACGCACTCTCGGAAATATTGTCGACGCCGAACTCCCCGATCAAGGCTGCGGCTCAGGCTGACGCGCCCATCGCCTACCGCTGCAATTTCGTCTCGACGGAAGATCTGGCCATAGCCGAATGCGCCTACGAAGGCACGATCTCGATCAGGCGGGAGGCACCCAGCGGCAAGGTGATCATATTCCTGCCGATGGAGGGAAACGCCGTCTTCCATGCGGGGAAGGAGCAGATCCATTCGGTTCCCGGTTGCGGTACCATTCTCGGGGCAGGCCGCGCCTCGGGTGCCCGCCTAGTCGGCCCGCGCCATCATCTCGGTCTGTTCATCGATCAAGCGAGGATCAACAGGCAGCTGACGCATATGTTTGAGCGAACGATCATCGGTGACACCGATTTTCATCCCATTATCGACCTGACGACCGGTTCGGGACTTGTGTTGCAGCAACTGGCCGTGAACCTCCATCGCGGGCTGAACCGCGACGGGCCGCTGCGACAGTCGCCGCTGGCTCTGAACGCGCTCTGCGACGCGACGATCTATCTGCTGCTGGAGACCTGTCCCCATCGCTATTCGGAGGCACTCGCGCTCCCCGCTCCGGCGCCCGCTCCACGCCATGTGAAATGGGCCATTGACTTCATGCGGGAACATATCGCCGAGCCGATTTCGCTGAGCGACATCGCGACCGCAGCCGAGGTCAGCGTTCGGACCTTGCAACAGGGTTTCCGGCAGTTCAGGGATACCACTCCGATGGCCTACCTGCATGAACTCAGGATGCTTGCCGCCCATCGCGATTTGCTCGAATCCGGCCTGAAACAGGCCGTCGCCGACATCGCGCTCAGATGGGGGTTTACCCATCTCGGGCGATTTTCAGCTGAATATAAGAAGCGTTTCGGTCAACTGCCGTCGCAGACCTTGAAGCGCTGAGTTCCACGTCGGCGGCCGGATGGTTCCGTCGGCGATGGACTAAATGTCCGATCGCTGACGGGGGACGCCGGATGCAGGTCTATGCGGCGCGCTTCAGTGCATCGCCGAGGGTCGAAACGATCGTGTCGATCTGGTTTTTCTCGATGATGAGCGGTGGCGAGAGCGCGATGATGTCGCCGGTCACGCGGATCAGCAGGCCCTTGTTGAAGCAGTCGACGAAGATGTCGTAACCGCGGGTTCCCGGTGCCCCGTCACGGGGCGCCAGTTCGACCGCGCCCACCAGACCGAGATTGCGGATATCGACGACATGAGGCTGGCCTTTCAGCGAATGGAGGCCCTCCTGCCAGTATTCGGCAAGCTCGGATGCACGGGACAATAGCCCCTCCTCCTCATAGATTTCGAGGGTCGCGAGGCCGGCTGCGCAGGCGACCGGATGGCCGGAATAGGTATAGCCATGGAAGAGCTCGATCGCATTTTCCGGGCCTACCATCAGGCCGTCATAGATCTTGCGGCTGGCAAAGACCGCGCCCATCGGGATTGCACCGTTGGTGAGGCCCTTTGCCGTGGTGACGAGATCGGGCACGACGCCGAAATAATCGACCGCGAAAGGCGTGCCGAGGCGGCCGAAGCCGGTGATGACCTCGTCGAAGATCAGCAGGATGCCGTGCTTGTCGGCGGTTGCACGCAGCTTTTCCAGATAGCCCTTCGGCGGCAGGACCACGCCCGCCGATCCCGACATCGGCTCGACGATGACGGCGGCGATGGTTTCGGCGCCGTGCAGTTGCACCAGGCGTTCCAGATCGTCGGCCAGTTCCACGCCGTGGGCAGGAAGGCCCTTCGAAAACGCATTGCGCTCGACGTCGAGCGTATGGCGCATATGGTCGGCCGGTATCTGCGGAAAGACCCGCCGGTTGTTGACGAGGCCGCCGACGGAAATGCCGCCAAAGCCGACGCCGTGATATCCCTTCTCGCGCCCGATGATCCGCGTACGCGTGCCCTGGCCGATCGCACGCTGGTAGGCGATGGCGATCTTCAGCGCCGTATCGACCGATTCCGAACCAGAGCCTGTAAAGAAGACCCTGTCGAGCTTGGCTTCCGGGCCGCCTGGCGCGTTCGCAGCCAGCTTCGCGGCGAAGTCGAAGGCGATCGGATGGCCCATCTGGAAGGTCGGGGCATAGTCGAGCGTCGCAAGCTGCCGCTCGACCGCCTGGGAGATCTTCCTGCGGCCGTGGCCGGCATTGCAGCACCAGAGCCCGGCGGTGCCGTCAAGCACCTGATTTCCATCGACATCGGTGTAATACATGCCCTCCGCGGCCGCCAGAAGGCGCGGCGTCGCCTTGAATTGCCGGTTCGCGGTGAACGGCATCCAGAAATTATCGAGTACGGGCGCGTTGGTTTTGCTGATCTGGTCCATGCTGGCCTCCTGTGATTGCCGCCGAGCATGGCAATTTCTTCTTGTCAAACAAGTCCTTTTCTCAGTCGGCACAAGTCATTGAAATTAAATAGACGAGAAGGTAGTCTTTTCGATATTCTGGACAACATAAACGGACCGCACCATGTCAGTCGATATCGGCAACCGCCTTCGCCATCTCCGTATCGCCCGCAAGCTTTCGCAGCGTGAACTTGCCAAGCGTACGGGAGTGCCGAATTCGACGATTTCGCTGATAGAATCGAACGCCTCCAACCCCTCGGTCGGGGCTTTGAAGAGAATTCTGGACGGGATCCCGATCGGTCTGGCGGAATTCTTCGCCTTTGAGCCTGAGCGTCCAAGGAAGGCCTTCTATGCGGCCGAGGAACTGGTTGAGATCGGCAAGGGCGCCATCTCCTACAGGCAGGTTGGGGAGAACTTGTTCGGGCGCAGCCTGCAAATGCTCAAGGAATGCTACCAGCCAGGCGCCGACACCGGAAAGATTCCGCTTGTCCACGAGGGAGAGGAGGGCGGGATCGTACTCTCGGGAAGGCTTGAGGTGACCGTCGACGACGAGCGGCGTATCCTCGGGCCGGGCGATGCCTATTATTTCGAGAGCCGGCGACCGCATCGGTTCCGCTGTGTCGGGCCTGTACCTTGCGACGTCATCAGCGCCTGCACGCCACCAACTTTTTAGAACAGGATGTCGTCCGAAAACCGCTTAAACCTTTCGGCATCATGCTCTAGCCTTTGCCCTCGATGCGGGCGAGCACCCCGTCGAGTGCTGCGGTAAGTGCGGCAACGCCGCCCTTCTTGTCGAAGTCGGAAAGAACCTGCTCGTTCAGTCCTCCCCTGGTGGCGAATTCGCGGCTCAGCGCACTGAACGGCTCGGCGCCGGCTCCGCTCGCCTTCTGCGCCAGGCCTGCGAAGAGCGGGGCTATGTAGGCCTGTCCCTTCGCCCTTTCGAGCCCGCTTTTTTCCAGCCAGCCGGCAACCGATTCCATGATGCCGAAGTAGGTCGACATGACGGCGCTTGCGGCTGCGAGGAGATCATATTCCTTCCTGGACTGGCATTGGACGGCCGTTCCGAGCGTGTCAAACAGCGCCGCAACCGTGGCATCCGGGGGATAGACGGCGGTCACACCTTGCCGGTGTGCGACGAAGGGCAGGGGTATCGCCTGCAGGAGGCTGACATCGGCGCCGATCCATTCGAGCAGGGCTTGGCGCTCCGTCGCCGCGACGAGGCTGACGACCATCTGGCCATTCCTGAACGAAAGTTCCCGCACGACCTCCTCGGCGATCTGCGGCCGTATCGCCAGAAACACCATGTCGCTGCGCGCGACGACATCCTGATTGTCGCGGGCGATCGTCACGGCGGCGAATTCGGCCGCCAGGCCCTCGGCGATATGGGCGCTTCGTGGCGAAACGTGAATCTCGGCGGCATAGGCCGGTTCGGCCAGTAGCCCACGAACCATCGCTTCGGTGATGGCGCCGGTGCCGACAAATCCGATTCTGTCGATCTTCATCTAATTACTCCGCAGCCCGCAACGGTCCCAGCGCGACATCCGTCGTGTAGTTCTCGCGCATGAAGTTGATGAAATTGTCCTGGAACTGGCGTGTATGGGCGTGAGCGAGCTCATCGGCGAGATCGACGTTCTTGTCCTTGATGGCATCGAGCATCAGCGAGTGCTCGTCGGTCAAGAGATAGCCCTCATGGGTCCGCTCCAGATATTCGAAATGCAGGTGGAGCATGCGCTGTCCCTGCGACAGCAGTTTCTCGTAGAACGAGGCGAGATACTGATTTTTTCCGGCATGGGCGATGGCCATGTGGAACTCCTTGTTGGCTTCCGACATGGCCAGGTGATTGCCGGTTTTGACTGCCGCCTCGAAGGTTTTCAGCCGCTTGGTGATGGTCTTCAGGTCGGTTTCCGTCCTGAGTGCGGCGGCAAGCCGCGTATTCATGCGCTGCGCGATATCGAGCGCCTCCACATATTTGGGAAAGGTCGCCACTTCGATCGGCGCAACAATCGTGCTGCGGTTGGAAAGCGTCACGACCAGTTCGTCGCCGCCGAGCCGGATCAGGGCTTCGCGCACCGGCGAGCGCGACATGTCGAAGCGTTCGGCGAGCGTCATCTCGTCGAGGAGCTGACCGGGCGGCAGAGCGAGCGACAGGATCTCGTTGCGGAGCGTCTCATAGACGCTCTTCCAGCCAGTCCCACGGATTCGTTTCACTTCCGATTCATCAGACACTCAAGTCCCTTTCTCCAAACGCAGGTCCCATTGGGCCAGAAAATCAGCGTGTCGGCAATGGAATTTTTCCGCTTGACTTTGTCGACACGCTGTTGACATATTATTCACGGTCGACACGAAGCCGACAAGAAAATAAGAGAAACGGCTGCAGCCGACGAGTGGAACCGCGCGCTTCGCGCACAGCAAAAGAGGAATGCCCGATGCTTTCGAAACTGATGACGTCCGCCTTGCGGGCGCTGCCCGCGCTCGCCCTGATGGGCGGTCTTTGCGCAACCGCCGCACATGCTGAGACCGCCGAAGGATATTGGCAGGGCGTGCAGAAGGCGGGTGTGCTGCGCTGCGGCGCGGCAGTGGCGCCGCCCTATGTCATGCGCGATCCGGCAACCGGCGAATATTCCGGCTTCTTTGCCGATCTCTGCAAGGAATTTGCCGACGTCCTTAAGGTGAAGCCTGAATTCGTCGATACGACCTGGGACAACATCGTTGCCGGCCTGCAGGCGGGCAAATGGGATCTGTCACTGGCGCTCAACCGGACCTCGGCGCGTGCCATGGCTGTGCAGTTTTCGATCCCGGCGATGGAGTACCAGATCTCGCTCGCCTATAACAAAAACAATCCGAAAATTCCGGCCGGCGCCGCCTCGGTGGCCGATATCGACAAGGCGGGCGTGACGCTCGCGGTCATGTCCGGCACGGCGCAGGACAAAGCCATCTCCGCGGCGGTGAAGAATGCCACGGTCATGCGTCTTCCCGGCAACGACGAAACCCGCCTGGCAGTGAGCTCGAAGCGCGCCGATATCCTGGTCGACGCTTCCGACACCAACCAGCTCTTCACGCAATCGAACCCGGATTGGGCGCTGGCGCTCAACCCGACGCCGGCACTCGCCAAGCAGGGCGTTGCTTTCGGCCTGCCGCATCAGCTTTCGGCCGCCGACGTCGAAGTGATCAATATCTTCCTCGAAGAGAGGGTCGCCACCGGCCATGTCGATGAACTGATCCGCAAGGCGGTCGACGACGTGCTCAAGGGCGCAAAGTAACCTCGCCGGGCCGGTGCGAAGATCGCGCCGGCCCTTCCAGCTTCGATCATCGGAGATTGGCCATGACCACGTCTTTCAGCCTTCCCCTCGTGAAAATGCAGGCGCTCCACAAAAGCTATGGAAACGGAGCCATTCAGGTGCTGAAAGGCATCGACATCGAAATGAAGCCCGGCGAACGTGTCGTCGTCATCGGGCCCAGCGGCGGCGGCAAAAGCACGCTGCTGCGCGTGATGATGGGGCTGGAGCAGATCGACAGCGGGTCAGTCAGCTTCGATGGGAGTGCATATATTTCATCCGATAGCGCAGGCCGGAAGACCCAGATCGACACCGATGTCCGCCGTTCGATCGGCATGGTGTTCCAGCACTACACGCTGTTTCCGCATCTGAACGTCATTCAGAACCTGATTCTTGCTCCCTGCAAGGTGCGCGGAGAAGCCAAGGCGAAGGCCACGGCCCGCGCGCAGGCGCTGCTCGAGCGGTTCGGGCTCGCAGCCAAATCCAATGCCTATCCGGCCCAGCTTTCCGGTGGCCAGAAACAGCGCGTCGCTATTGCCCGCGCGCTCATGCTCGACCCGAAACTGATGCTTTTCGACGAAGTCACGTCGGCTCTCGACCCGGAGCTCGTCAGCGAGGTGGAGCAGGTCATCCTGCAACTCGCCGCCCAGAACATGCCGATGATGATCGTGACCCACGACATGTGGTTCGCCAAGAACATCGCCTCGCGCGTCATCTTCTGCGCCGGCGGCGTGGTCGTCGAGGACGGCCCTCCCGAGCAGGTGCTCGCCGCCCCGCGCGAGGAGCGTACGAAGGAATTCATCGACCGCGTTTTCCATATTAAGCAGTAGGCCCATCAAGAAGTAGGGAGGCACAAGTGAACTACACGTTCGACTTCAACGCAGTCTCCATCGCTCCGCTTCTGCAGGGGCTGTGGGTTTCACTGCAATTGACGGCCGCGGCAAACGTCATCGGCATCGTTCTGGGCTTCGGACTGGCCCTGCTGATCATGAGCCCGATCAAGGTCGTGCGGCTGCCGTTCATGCTTTTCGTCGAATTCTTCCGCTGCACGCCGGCCATCGTTCAGATCGTCTGGATATTCTACTGCGTACCGATGCTGTTCGACGTCTTCCTCGATCCAATGACGATGGGCATCATGGCGCTCGGTCTCAACCTGATGGCGTTCAACGCCGAGGCCTACCGGGCATCCATCCAGGCGGTTCCGCGCGAGCAGCTCGACGCCGGCATCGCGCTCGGTCTCAATCCGCTGCAACGGGTGCTTTACATCGTGTTTCCGACGGCGTTCCGCGCCTCGATCCCGGTGCTTTTGACCAACGGCATCGTCATCTTCCAGCAGAGCGCGCTGGTCGCGATCGTGGCGATCCAGGACCTGATGTACCAGGGCAAAACGCTGGCGACGGAGACTTATCGTCCGATTGAGACCTTCACCGTCGTCGCCCTCATCTATTTCACTGTCTCCTTCCCGATAACCCAGATCGTCGGCCTGCTCGAACGCCGCCGCCAGATCCTCGTCAGCTAGGAGGCCAGAATGACACTCGACTTCTCGATCCTGCTGCGCTTCGAAAACGCACTCCTGCTTGGCCTATGGATGACGATCAAGCTCACGGTCATCTGCGTCGTGCTCGGATGCTCCCTCGGCTTCCTCGTCGGCCTTGCCCGAACGTCGCGCAACCTCGTACTTCGCGCGGTCTCGAGCCTGTACGTCGAATTCTTCCGCGGCACGCCGGTCCTCATCCAGCTCTTCTGGATATTTTTCTGCCTGCCGCTCATCCTCGGCGTCGAGCTTTCGAACTTGGTATCGGGCGTCATCGCGCTCACGCTCTACATGGGAGCGATTGCCAGCGAAACCTTCCGGGCCAGCCTCAAGTCCATCGGCCGGGAACAGCTGGACGCCTGCGTCGCTCTCGGCCTGCCGCGCAGGGCCCAGGTCCTGAACGTCGTGCTACCCCAAGCGGTGCTGCGGGCAATTCCGACGCTGCTGTCGAACTGCGTCAGCCTTTTCAAGGAGAGCGCGCTCGTCTCGGCGGTGGGGATGGCCGATCTGATGTTCGTCGGCCAGAACATCTCCAACAACACCGCCCGTCCCGTCGAGGTGCTGACGATCGTCGCCCTGATCTACTTCATCATCGCCTTCCCACTCACGCGGGCCGTCTCCCTCATCGAGGGACGCATTCTCAAGAAGCTCGCAATCTAACAATGTCGTTCCCAGACAGGAGAATCCCATGAAACTTTCCGGCGTCATGCCCGCGCTCATCACTCCCTTCGACGCGTACAACAAGATCGACTTCAAGGCATTCGAAAAGCTCCTGGCACATCTGCGTGAGGCAGGCGTCACCGGTTGGGTTCCAAACGGGTCGACCGGCGAGTATTTCAGCCAATCCAAGGAAGAGCGCCGTGACGTGCTGCAGTTCGTCAAGGAATTTGCCAAACCGGGCGAAATTCTGATCGCCGGCACCAACGCGCCCGCCACCCGCGAGGTGATCGAGCAGACGGCGATGGCCAAGGATATCGGCTATGACACGGTGCTGCTGGCGCCGCCATTTTATACCCGTCCGACCCAGGCAGAGCTCATCAAGCACTACGAAGCCGTGCTCCGTGCCGTCGATGTGAGCCTCGTCCTTTATTCCTATCCGGCCAAGGATGGCTCGGACATCAGTTTCGAGCTGATGGATCATTTTGCCGATAATGCGCATGTGATCGGGATCAAGGAAAGCTCTGGGGTATTGCAGCGCGCGATCGACATCGCCAGTCGCTATGAGGGCAAGATCCAGCTCGTCAGCGGCTCCGACGATATCGCGCTCGATTTCATGTTCTGGGGCGCGGAAAGCTGGATCTGCGGTCCGTCCAACTGCATGGCCAAGGCCTGCTGCGATCTCGACCGCACGTTCAGATCCGGCGATCTGGACAAGGCGCGCCAGCAGATGAAAACGCTCTACCGGGCGATGAATATTCTCGAGAGCGGCAAGTTCGTGCAGAAGATCAAGTACGGCTGCGAGCTTCAGGGCTTGCCCGTGGGTGCGTGCCGCGCACCACTCGGCGAACTGACGGTGGAGGAAAAGGCCGAGTTCAAGGCGGCGATGCAACCGATCCTCAACTGGTAATAAGAACAGGTCGGGGTGGCCGAGCCGCCCCGAGGATCTCTGAATTTGCGAGGTTCACCGTGTCATCCATTGTGGTCGTCGGCGCCGGCATTATCGGCGCCACCATCGCCTATGAACTGCAGCGCCGGGGAAACAACGTCACCTTGCTCGACAAGGCGGCGCCGGGTCGAGGCGCCTCCTATGGCAATATGGCGAGCATCGCCGTCACCGAATTCATGCCGGCCTCGCGCCCCGGCATCTGGGCGCAGATGCCCAAATGGCTGCTCGATCCGGAAGGTCCTGTGCGCATCCGGCCCGGCTATCTGCCGAAACTGGTGCCCTGGTTCCTCATGTTCCTCGCTGCGAGCCGTCCCTCGAAGCTGAGGGAATTGGAGGCGGCCGGCGCCGTGCTCTGCCGGCGCGTCCACGAAGATCTGGACGTGTTGCTGAAGGAGACGGGCCTCACGCACATGCTGACGGCCGAGGGGTGCCTCAGCCTCTATGCCGACGAGGCCGAGTTCCAGACGGACCGGGAACATATCGATATCCTGGAGCGCTTCGGCTTCCGGCACGAAATCCTTGGCGGCAATGCCATCCGCGATCTCGAGCCGGCTTTGACGACCACGATCGGCAAGGCGGTCCTTTTTCCCGACAACCGGTCGATCACCGATCCGTACAAGCTCGTCACCGCGCTGACTGAAAAATTCCAGGCGCTCGGCGGCAGGATCGTTCAGGGTGATGTCGTCGATTTCGAGCAAAACGAGGCCGGCGTTTCCGCGGTCCGCCTGGCAGATGGGCAGATCTTTGCCGCGAACGCGGTGGTGCTTGCGGCCGGCGCCTTCACTGCCCGGCTTTCCGCGCTGCTGCGGGAACATATCCCGCTCGAAACCGAACGCGGCTATCACACGCAGATCATGGAGCCTGGTATTTCGATGCGCCATTCGATCATCTGGCCGGCGCGCGCTTTCATGGTTACGCCGACGGCAGGCGGCATCCGCGTCGGCGGTACGGTCGAAATGGCCGGCCTCGATGCTCCGCCGGATTATCGGCGTGCAAAGATCCTGGTGAAGCGAGCCCAAGAGGCGCTGCCTGAGCTGAAGGCGGTGGAGACGACGGAATGGATGGGGCATCGCCCGGCGCTGCCCGACACCGTGCCGGTCATGGGGCCGTCCGCCAAGCGCCGCAACGTCTGGTACGCCACCGGCCATGGACATCTCGGTCTCACCTATGCAGCCACGACCGGCCGCCTGATGGCCGATCTTGTTACGGGCGCGCAGCCGCCCGTGGACATGAGACCCTACCGTATCGACCGCTTCTAGGGCGGTTGACACCTACGAAAGCAAGGGAGTGAACATGCGAAGCGAACTCTATATCGACGGACAGTGGGTGAAGCCGATCAAGGGTGGTACCTGCACGGTGACCAACCCTGCAACGGAAGAGGTGATCCAGACGATCGGCGCCGCAACGGCCGAGGACGTCGATCTTGCCGTCAAGGCAGCTCGCCGAGCCTTCGACAAGGACGGCTGGCCGAAGCTGACGGGTGCCCAGCGCGCGCGGTATCTCCGCGCGATCGCCGATGGCATCCGTGCCCATCAGGCCGAGATCGCACACCTCGAAGTTCTCGATAATGGCAAGCCGTTCCCCGAGGCCGATTGGGACGTTGCCGACGCGGCGGGCTGCTTCGATTTCTATGCGGGGCTCGCCGAACAGCTCGACAACAATCCCGAGGAGGCGATCGCGCTTCCCGATCAGCGCTTTACCTCCAAGGCGGTCCGCGAGCCGCTGGGCGTCGCCGGCGCGATCATTCCCTGGAACTATCCGCTGCTGATGGCGGCGTGGAAGGTTGCGCCGGCACTGGCCGCCGGCTGCACCATGGTGCTGAAGCCTGCCGAATTGACGTCGCTGACGGCGCTCGAACTGGCGGCGGTCGCCGACGAAGCCGGGTTGCCGCCGGGCGTGCTCAACATCGTTACGGGAGCGGGGTCGGTCGCCGGACAGGCGATCATCGATCATAAGGAGGTGGACAAGCTGGCCTTTACCGGCTCCGGGCCGGTCGGCTCGAAAATCATGGCGGCAGCCGCTCGCGACATCAAGCGCGTCAGCCTCGAACTCGGCGGAAAGTCGCCCTTCGTCGTCTTCGAGGACGCCGATATCGACAAGGCCGCCGAGTGGATCATGTTCGGCATCTTCTGGAACCAGGGCCAGGTCTGCTCCGCGACGTCTAGAGTCCTGGTGCAGGACACCGTCTACGAGCGGTTGCTTGCGCGTCTCATCGAGGAAACGACCAAGATCAAGATCGGCAACGGCCTGGACGCGGGCGTTCTGCTGGGGCCGCTGGTTTCCGAGCGCCAGCACGAGCAGGTCGTTGCGGCGATCGAAGCGGCCCGGCAGGCAGGCGCGACGGTTGCCTGTGGTGGAGCCCGTCCCGAAGGGTTCGACAGGGGCTACTATCTCCAGCCGACCGTTCTGACGGACGTTCCGCTCGACAGCGCCGCCTGGGTGGAGGAAATCTTCGGGCCCGTCGTCTGCATAAGGCCGTTCAAGACCGAGGAGGAGGCGATCGAGCTCGCCAATGATACCCGCTTCGGCCTTGCAGCCGCGGTGATGTCGAAGGACGACATTCGGGCTGAGCGCGTCGCGGCCGCCTTCCGCGCCGGCATCGTCTGGATCAACTGCTCGCAGCCGACCTTCACCGAGGCGCCCTGGGGCGGCTACAAGGAATCCGGCATCGGCCGCGAACTCGGCCGCTGGGGTCTCGACAACTATCTCGAGACCAAGCAGATCACCCGCTTCGCCAGCGAAGATCCCTGGGGCTGGTACATCAAGCCGGAGGCGGCCGAATGAACTGGGACCGCAGCCTCGACTTGCTGCAGGTCCACTGCCAGGGTGAGATCGGCAAGGTCATCGTCTCAGGCGCGCCCGAGATACCGGGTGCGACGATGCTCGATAAAATGAACCATATCAACACGGTCAACGACAGCCTGCGCCGCTTCGTCACCTTCGAGCCGCGCGCCAATGTCGCCATGTCGGTGAACCTGCTGGTCGCGCCGACGCGCGCCGATGCCGACGCCGGCTTCATCGTGCTGCAGGCCGACCGCGCTCATCCGATGTCCGGCAGCAACTGCATCTGCGTGGTCACCGCCCTTCTCGAGAGCGGGCGGCTGCCGATGTCGGAGCCGGAGACGATCGTCCGCCTCGATACGCCGGCCGGTCTCATCGTCGCGCGTGCCATCTGCCGTGACAACAGATGCCTGTCCGTCAGTCTCGACAACGTGCCCAGCTTCGCGGAAGCGCTGGACCGGGAAGTGGAGACGCCGAAATGGGGGCGCATCAAGATCGATGTCGCTTTCGGCGGCGTCTATTATGCGCTGGTCGACGTCGACCAGCTCGGCCTCGATATTGCGCCTGTCAATGCCCGACTGCTGGCGGAAGCCGGTATCGAGCTCAAGGCGCTTCTGGCTGGCCAGGTCTCGGTCGCTCATCCCGTCCTGAGCGGCGTCGACGAGATCGCTTACGTGATGTTCCGCGGCCGTGAAGCCGATGGCGCGGTGAGGACCTGCACGACGCTGCAGCCGGGCCGCGTCGACCGCTCGCCCTGTGGAACCGGCAGTTCGGCGAACCTGGCAACGCTCTATGCCCGCGGCGAGGTCTCCGTTGGAGATGCGAGGACGTCGCGGTCGATCATCGGCGGCGAGTTCCTGGCAGAGGCGATCGGCGAAACCGAGGTGGGCGGCCGCCGCGCCGTGCTGCCGAGAATAACCGGCCAAGCATATATCTATGGCCGGGAACAGCTGCGTATCTCCGACGACGATCCCTTCGCCGCAGGATTTGCCCTGTCCGACACCTGGGGCCCCCGGGTCGACCTGCTCGGTTAGGAGTCACGATGTCCCACGTTCAATCCCTGGCCGGCCAGACGGTCCTCGTCACCGGAGCATCGGGCGGGATCGGCGCCGCCATCGTCGAGCGCCTGTCTGCCGAAGGCGCGCGCCCCGTCATCCATTACGGGCGTGACAAAGAGAGGGCGCAAGCCCTGCTCCGCAAGCTCGGTGGCAACGGCCTGATCGTCCAGGCCGACCTCTCCAGCCTGGACGGCGCCTTCGCGCTATGGCGCGACGCGCTCGCGGCGGCGGGGCGCATTCATGCCGTCGTCAACAATGCCGGCATCCGCAACGAGATTTCGATCGACGCCGATCCGTCCGATTGGCGGGCCGCCTGGCAGAAAGAATTTCAGGTGAATTTCTTCGCAGCGGCGGACCTCTGCAAGGAGGCCATCATGTATTTCAAACAACAGGGCGGCGGGCGGATCGTCAATATGGCCAGCCGCGCCGGACAGCGCGGTTACGCCGCCGACGCCATGCCCTACGGCGCGACCAAGGCCGCGCTCATCAATCTCACAAAATCGATCGCGCGCAGCTTCGGGCGCGATGGGGTCGTCGCCGTCTCCATTGCGCCGGGCTGGGTGCGCACCGACATGGCCGAAGAGTTCGTGGTGAAACACGGAAAGGACGCTGTTGTCGGCGACATCCCGATCGGCGAGATGGCAGAGACAGCCGAGATCGCCGAGCTGGTGGCGTTCCTGCTCCGCCCTTCGCAGGCGTCGGTCAATGGAGCGACCTTCGATGTCAACGGCGGCAGCTATATCAGGTAGGAGAGTGACATGAAGAGATTTTCGGGCAAGGTCGCGGTCGTGACAGGCGGCGGAGGCGGCATCGGGTCGGCCATCTCAAGGAGGCTCGCCGATGAAGGCGCTCTGGTGGTGGTGACGGATGCCAACGCCCAGGCCGCAGGCGAAGTCGCCGCGCTCATCGAGGCGGCAGGCGGATCGGCGACCGCCATTGCGGCCGACATCTCCCGCAAGCCGGAATGCGTCGAGTTGGTCGAGAAAGCCTTTGCCATCAAGGGGCGGCTCGACGTGCTGGTCAACAATGCCGGTATCAACCGGCGCGGCAACCTGCTCTCTCTGTCGGATGAAGATTGGCAGACGAGTTTCGCGGTCAATCTGGATTCGATGTTCCATCTCTGCCGCGCGGCCCTGCCGCATATGATCGCGGGCGGTGGCGGTGCGATCGTCAACACGGGCTCGCAATGGGGGCTCCATCCCGCGCCGAACCACATTGCCTATAACACGACGAAGGCGGCGGTCGCCGCCTTCACCCAGAATCTCGCCAGGGACTACGCGCCCGACAAAGTGCGGGTCAATGCCGTCTGTCCTGGCGAAATCCACACGCCGATGCTGGAGGCCGGCGTCACCCGCTCGGGCCGGACGATCGCCGATCTTGACAAGCTCGTTCCCTACGGTCGCATCGGCAGGCCGGAGGAGGTCGCGGCCCTCGTCGCATTCCTCGCCTCCGACGAGGCGGCATTCATGTGCGGCTCGCTCGTGGAAATTACCGGCGCACAAGCCGTGGCGTGAAAGTGCCGATCGGCTTTGCATCCGGATCGTTCCTCGAACATCTCCCCGAAAAAAGCCCCGCTGTGCGGCAGTTCATGATCGACGGGGACCCGTCAGGCGCCCGCAATCTTCACGATGGCTTCGAATACCGCGCGCGGCATTTTCAGCCCTTCCGACCCTGGCCTGGGATGTTCGATGCCGCTGACGCCAGGCACGAACACGCCGTGCTCTTGGAGGCGGGCTGCCTGGCGACGTGCACGTTCGACAAGGCCATCATCAGGGCGCCCGGGCATCATCGCCACGACCGTCAAGCCCACTGCGGGGCTGGCGCTCCCCTCTCTGAAAGACGGCGTGTCCAATGACCAGGGGCCGCCGGACAGGCCGGCCGACAGCATTTCCACCATCAGCGCCACATTGGCGCCCTTGCGCCCGCCGAAGGGAAGCAGGGCTCCGCCGAGCGCTTTTGCGGCATCGGAGGTGTTCTTTCCCGCTTTGTCGACGGCCCATCCTTCCGGGATGCTGCGCCCCTCGGCTGCTGCTGCGACGATATTGACATAGGCGGTGGCGCTGGAGGCCTGATCGATGATGAGAGGCAGCGACCCTTCTCCAAGCGGAAAGCCGAAGGCCAGCGGGTTCGTGCTGTAGACAGCCGGGCCGCCTGCTTTGGCGACCACCATGGCATTGGCGTTGGTTGCGGCGATGCCGACAATCCCTTCGCCGGCGAGCCTGCGAACATAATAGCCGAGTTCTCCTGCCGTATAGCTGTTCGTCTGTGTGAAGACGGCGAGCCCGAAATTGCGCACCGCGGCCGTGAGATCGTCGAACGCAAGATCGAAACCGAGTTGGGCGATGCCCTGATCGGCATTGGCGACGAAGAAGGCGGGATAGGGACGCTCGCAGGTCGGCGCAGGATCGCAGTTGATGCGGCCCTCGCGGAAGCTGTCGAGGTAATCCACCATGTGCGGAAATCCGAGTGTCGAAGGCCCATAAAGCGCGGCGGACAAGGTGGCGCCCACAAGGGAGCGGGCGGTGGCTTCCCGAGCGCCGGCTGCCAGGCAGGCTCGCATCGCTAAAGCCTCGGCTTCCGCCTGATAGACTACGACCTCATCCGGCATCTCAAATCTCCGCTCTTTCAGGGCATCCGGTCCGATCGGTGCCGTGGCCCGACCGTCCTAGCAAAAGCAGGGGACCGCCAACAGCAAAATGTACAATAGTGTCTGCAAGACTAAAGCATGTCGCGCAAAAGTGTGCAGCGGTTTTGCGTCAACGACATGCGCAAAAACAAAGAGCTAAAGCGCAAGGAGCGAATATGAAAGATCGCGACGCGCTTTGATGCGTGAATTCGCCATTGGATTGAGACGCCGCCGGACTCGCTCGCCGTCCCGGCGGGGCAACATCCCTTCGCCTGGCGCCTTTCCATTGACGGGGCACCGATCCAAGGGTGTGGCCCGCTGGTCAAGCAGGCCGGTGCTACGAATTGCAGTGGCTGCCGGGATCTTGCGGGCATTGCCGATCTCAGGATGCCGCGACGACATATGCGAACGCAGCGTGGTCAGCAGAACGAGGGCGCGCCGCGGCGGCGGTCGTCCGTTACTCTTCTGACCCATGCCTCGTCACTTACGGTCTACTTGTAGGTGATCGTATCGCTGGTCCGCGGTCGATTGAAGAAATGCTGATCGAAGCTGTAGCCGTTCATTCCGGTAAAGCTTGAAAAGAACGCCGAGACGGGTGTCGTCAATTTGTATTGCACCCGCGTCAGTACGACCTGAACGCCTTGATCCTGGATTTGCGACGGGATTTCGATCGCGCTCGCGGTACCGGATTTGAGCGCGGTGGTGTTGAATGCGGCAGACCAGTTGACCGTCGCGCTGCCAGTCTTGCTGATATCGTTGACGGTGACCGTTATCGTGAGACCCGTCGTGTCATAGGGTTGGAGGATGAAGCTGGCGCCGGAAAGAAGCTTGGCGACGTCAGACGTCGTCCAGGTGTTCTGCTGCGAGATCATGTCGCCCGTTGTGGAGGCGATTTCGTCTATCTTGCGGCTGACCGTGAGCGCATGGCCGAGGTCGACAGTGCCGAACAGCAGCATCACCAGGAGCGGCAGCACGAGCGCGAATTCGACCCCCGAGGCGGCTCTGCGGTCGCGCGTAAGATGGAGGATGCGGGATAGGACGCATCGGAAAAAGGAGAGATTCCGCTTTATCATCATCTCAGAAAGGCTCGTTACGAAACAGCACGGAAGATCCGATGAGATAGCGGCCGTCGGAAAGCTTAGCGCTCGAAAGACTGAGGAAATTGACGACGGCCGTCCAGGGCAGGAAGGTCTGGACCAGGATATAGTCGCTGCCCTGACCGATATTGTAAGTCTCGGTGACGGCGAGCTTGCCGCTGGTGTCGATTGGATTGCCGCTGGTCGCGGACGACAGATCGGAAAGCACGCTCACCTTGACCAGGAGATCGCTGGAGCAGTTGAACGAGAGCAGCATGTCATTACAAATTCTGGCTTTGAAATCGGCCAATGTGATCTTCGAAGACGCTACCTCGCCGGTGCGGATCATCCGCGAGATCTTGTGCACCGAAGCGTCAAGCGTGGCGTTGACGAAGAACATCAGCGACACTTCGATAATGCCAAATATGATGATGAAGAGCGGCAGGGCCAGGATCGCAAATTCAATTGCAGCGACGCCATCGCGATCACCCAAGATGCGGCGAAGCAAGACAAACAATCCCCTTCGCCTCATTGGGTCAGCCGAACGGAAGAGAGATATTGTGTGAAGAGCGCCGACAGACCTGCCGTGATCTCGGCTGATGACGCTGCTGAAATGAACAGGCTCTTGGAGGATGCGCAGTCCGAGAGCGCATAGGGAATGTAGTCGCGTCTCGTGATGCTTGTAGACACGCCGCTCTGCATGGTGCCGCCCCAGGTATTCTTCCAGTTGGCGCTTGCCATGGTCGAGCCGACGGTCGCGTTGTAACCCCAATCCGAGGTGAGCGGCAGGTATTCAGTGTAAAGCACGGCCATCGTGTCGGATTGATTTTTCAGATAACCGCACCAGTCCGGATTGAGCGGCGCGACTTTATTCCAGTATGCTCCGGATACAGCCTTGTTGTTCTTCCATACGACGCTGTCGGTAACCCATTCGCGCTGCGACTGGACGCCATCCGTCAACAGCAGAACGAGCTTGAGCGGCGTGCCTGAGGTAGTTCCGTCCCCTCCGGTGCCGACCTTCTGCTTCAGCGTCGCCAGCGACACGTCGAAATAGGTGGCCGCCTTCGAGGTCGCGCTGGTGAGGCCGTAGCTCGAATCCGCGAGGCGGCTGCGCGCGGTGTCCGTGCTCAGCGTTGGGGCCAGAACCTCCGTCAGCGTATCGCCCAGGCTATATAATCCGACCTTGATTCGTTGATGATTGCTGTCGGACGTGTCGACCAAAGCAAGCACGTCCTTGACGGCGTCACCGGCGACATCGGCGCGCAGCTTTATGTTCTTGGCCGTGCTGTATTCATAGTTGTTGGCGTATGTCTTGTTGCCGATAGTGTGGGAATCGCCCGTGTGGCAGGCGAACTGGCAGCCGATCCCGGAATACATGGTCGCCTGACCTGCAGTCGTTGCCGCCAGAAGCATCGAAGGCGACGTGTCGATGACGATATAGACGTTGAGGTAGGAGGTGGCCGGCCCCTTGACGGCGCTGCCGACGCTGATGGGAACGGTGTTGATGTTGGCAATCTTCATCAACGTCGTCGGAACGGTGCCGCTTGCCGTCGCGGTTATCTTATGGTTGCTGGTATCGATATTGATGTCACCAAGCGTATAGCTGCTTTCCACCTGCGCGCCGAACCAGTCGGACACTTTCTGTTTGAGGGCGGTGCTGTCGTCGGTGTCGATCTCTTTGACAGCGGCAATCAGGGCAGTGTCAAGATCGCTCTGCATCCTCTGTCGGATATTGTAGGTGCGAATGTAGTCGAAGCTCGCGCCGACCGCGATGATCATCGGGACCAGGGTGAGGGCGACGACGATCGCGACGTTGCCGCCTCTATCTCTTCCGAGACTGCGAAGGGTTCCGAAGACCCGGGCAAGTGAATGTGAAAGAGTCGACCGCAAAGAAACACCGCATATGGATTATGAAAATAGTCCCGTGCGAGATGTCGCTAAAGCGCTTAAGCCTCTGTTAATTCCTGCAGTTCCTGTAGAAAAACGGGTAGCCGACGCACGGTTTCCTGCGCATATTGTACATGCCTGCGAAATTTGGATATCGCAAGGATACGCATCGAACTGAGTGCGGCTCGTTCAATGGACGCCCTTTTGATCTCCCCCGTCTTTGTCAGTGGCTGAAAGCCGCGCCTGAAGTTCGGTGGTAAGCCACCTTGCCGCCGGCCCCGGCGGGTTTGCGACATTGCGTATCACGTGGATGGGGTACTCACCCTGGTCGAAGATGGGAAACTGGAGATGGACGAGACGGCCATCGGCGAGATCATCTCTAACCAAGGATGCCGGAAGTCCGCCCCAGCCCAATGCGCCGCGGATATAGAGATGTTTTGTCGCGTTGTCGCTGACACGCCAAGTCTTGAGCGAGAACACGTTGAAATCGCGTCCCTTCGTCAAGCCCGAAGCGTCGTAGACGACGAGCTGGGTTTCGTCCCGCACATCAGCGAGGGTCATCGGCCGGCGCAACTTTGCAAGTGGATGGTCGGGGGCGGCGACGGGGATCATCGCCGACTGGCCGATCCGTTCGAAAACGATCTGATCGTTCCTCGTCGCCATGGCGCCGCCAAAGCCGACGACGGCCCTCGCATTGCTAACCGCATCTATGACGATCCCCAATGTGCCGACCGTTACATTCAGGGAGACGGTGGGATAATGACTGCGGAAGGCACGCAGCACGTCGACGACAATGTCCGTCGGCACGATAGCGCTCATCGCCACATTGAGCTCGGCCTCCAGCCCGTCGCTCAGGGCCTGGACGCGCGCCCGCATCAGATCGAGATCGCCGAGCAACCGGCGGGCATCCTCGAGCACCGACCTTCCGGCTTCCGTCAGCTGCGGCCGTTTGGTGCCGGAGCGGCTGAAAAGCGCCACCCTGAGCTGCGCCTCGAGATTGGCGATCGTATAGCTGACGACCGACTGCGTTCGGTTGAGGGCGCGGGACGCGGCTGAAAAACTGCCTTTCTCCACCACGGTCAGGAAGACCTGAAGCTGATCCAAAGTCGGGTGGGGCTGCATATCTCATCGATCCTGTCGATAAATTTTCACGAAAATATAACGGTTTTCACGATGAGCTTCCAGCTGTATCTGTTCGCTCGACGGGATTGCCGTCATCCCTTATCAAGGAGGTTCGAATGTCCAACACCGCGACTGGTTTGCCTGCGCCCCAGGGGAAGTTGCTTCTAATCGGGCTATGGTCCGCTCAGGTGCTTCTCTTTATTGCCTTCACGCTGTTCGGCTGTATGAAGTTTTTCATGCCGGTCGACCAACTGGCGGCAATGTGGGTATGGCCCGGCGACGTTCCCGCATGGTTTCTGCGCCTCATGGGTATTATCGATTTCGCCGGCGGAGTGGGCGTGTTGCTGCCGGCCCTAACTCGGATTCAGCCGCGTCTGACCGTGCTTGCGGCGCTTGGCTGCGTGCTGCTGCAGATCACTGCGATGATCTTTCATCTCTCCCGCGGCGAAGCGTCCGCCTTGCCCCTCAATGTCATCCTGCTTGCCCTTTCAGCTTTCATCCTGTGGGGCCGCGGCAAGAGGGCGCCGATTACGCCGCGCCAATGACGGACGCCGCCGATCGGGAGGCGCGCGCCCGGATCCAACAGGTTTTGGACGAACTCGACAGATTGAGTTTTGAGCTGCATCGCCAGTCATGATGTCTTTTGGATTAGGCTCAGGACCCATAAACGGACTTGTGGAGCGGGGCCAGTTTGATTCAGTGGCGGCGTCGAGGTGGCGCTGCCGATGGCCGACATGTTCCTGCTGAACGAGGCGCAGATGCGCCGGATCGAGCCCTACTTCCCCTTGTCGCGTGGTCGAGCGCGGGTGGACGACCGGCGGCGCTGTCGGGCATCGTCTAGGGCAGGTAGGGCGCGAGGCCGACGTCGGAGTGGACCTCCGCCAAGGCCGAGTAACGCTGCCAAGGCCGCCGCTTCGATAGGGGCCTTGGCCGACGAATTCTCGAGGAGGGTTTGAGCTTCTTGTTCGTTCCTTCAACACTACGACGAAACCCGAACCCTCCTCAATTTACGAACCCAAGTGTTACCACTATACGATGATGGACAAGAGGTGTCGTCAAGACCTGATGAAAGACAGCAGGTCAGGGTTGAGGACATCCGCATGTGTGGTTAGCATGCCGTGGGGGTAGCCCGGATAAGTCTTCAGCGACCCGTTCTTAAGCAGGTCGACCGCACGCGGCACTGAACTTGCGAACGGGACGACTTGATCAGCCTCGCCATGCATCACCAGCACCGGCACAGTGATCTTCTTGAGGTCTTCGGTATAATCTTCGAGCCAAGAGTCGACGGTCGCGTAATGAGCGAGGGCACCGCCGGCCATGCCTTGGCGCCACCAGTTCGCAATGATTGCCTCCGAAGGCTTCGCCCCATCGAGGTTGTAGCCGTAGAACGGGTTCTCAGGGACGAAACGGTAGAACTCCGACCGGTTGCCCAGCACGCCGGCCCGGATCGCTTCGAACCACTCCGGCGGCTGACCGGCCGGGTTATCCTCGCTCCGGTACATGTTCGGCGTCAGCGAAGCGACCAGCACCGCCTTCGCAACCCGCTCCTGGTGGCGAGCGACATAGCGAGCTACCTCACCGCCACCCGTCGAATGCCCGATATGGATCGCGTCGCGCAGGTCGAGGTGTTCAGTCAGCGCCGCGAGGTCGGCAACCCAGTGGTCCATGTCGTTGCCGGTGCTGGGCTGGTCGGACCGGCCGTGGCCGCGCCGGTCGTGGGCGATCACCCGATACCCGTGATGAAGGAAGAATGTCATCTGGGCATCCCAGTCGTCCGCTGTCAGCGGCCAACCGTGGCTGAAAACGATCGGCTGACCTGATCCCCAGTCCTTGTAGAAGATATTTACGCCGTCTGTAGTAATTATCGTGGACATGATTTGCTCCTTTGATTGCCGCGGATAAAGGTCAGCACTCGTTGTCGCGGCGTTCCAGCGAGAAACTTGTCAAATACATGACCGGTCGCATATTTACCGGCCAAAATTGTTCAGGTTACAAGGGCGGGCAAAACGAAACCTTCAAAGCTGTCGAATGGCGACCGGTTACGTTCGACCTTGGCACGCGTGACCGCGCCTTCGAACGCGTCGATCAACGCGACGGCAACCTGTCCCGGGTCCTTTCCGGCCGGCAATTCGCCCTGGGCCTGGGCTTCCCGGAGGCATTCGGTGAGCGAGGCCATCCATTGGCGATAGATTGCCGCCAGCGTAATGCGTACATGCTCGCTCGACGGCGTGACCTCGAGCGCCATATTCCCGATCAGGCAGCCAACCGCGTAACCGCGGCGCTCGTGAAACTCTGCTAGGCTCGCGAAATAGCGCGCGATACGCGCGAGCGGCGCCATGTTGTGATCGGCCAAGATCGGGCCGTAGGTAGCAACCACCGAATCCCAATACTCAGTCAGTACCTCGACAGCGAAGGCCTCCTTGCTTTCGAAATAATTGTAGAACGAACCCTTGGGCACACCGGCGACCGACGTAATCTCCTGCACGCCCGTGGCATTGAAGCCGCGGGTGCTGATGAGGTTTCCCCCCTTATCCAGGAGGCGCGATCGCGTTTCGGGATTGGCTGGTCTAGGCATGAATATATATATGACCGGTCGTCTTGTTATTGTCAAGCAGTTTTTGGTGGGGACACGGGTAACACATTCACACCCGCTACGATCGCTGCGCCAACACCTTCATGGGCGCAATCACCCTCGCCGCCATCCTCCTATTTGGCTACCCCGTTGTGAGTCCTGAGCCTAGGGCGGCAATGACGCGATCGGCCATGAAAGCGCACCGGGCGCCATTGAACGGAAACAGCGCCGAGAATGCGCCGGAGAGCCGTTTTTCGATCGACTGACGCATCATCTTCCGCGCCCGGTGCAATCGGGTCTTGGCAGTTTCGGGTCTTATGCCGAGATAGGATGCGGCCTCGTCGGTGCTCATGCCCTCGACATCACGCAGTACGAAGACGGCGCGAAAATCATCCGGAAGTTCGTCGACCGCATGTTCGAGGAGATGCCGCGCCTGGCTCCGCGACAGCTCGGTTTCTGGATCGGTTGCGGACAAGGAGGAAGGAAATTGTAGTACTTCACCGCCCGGCGATGTCGTCTGCATGTCGATTTCCTCGAGCCTAGCTGTGTTCTTTCGGCGCCGCACGCGGCCCAGCGCTTCGTTGATCGCAATTCGGGTCAGCCACGTCGAAAACTGCGCATCGGCTCGGAACGCCGCCAGATTGGTGAATGCTTTGATATAGGCGGCCTGAACGACGTCTTCCGCCTCGGCATCGTTGCGGATGATGGCGCGCGCGGTGCGGAACAGGCGCTGGTTGTGGCGTTGAATGATGGTGCGGATGGCGGGCTCGTCGCCCATTTTCGCCAAGGGTACGAGATCTGCGTCGGAGAATGTCGACATCTGCTGCTGGTGCTGCTGCTGTCGCTCGGTCGGAACCGGAATGGCTGTCATGGGAATCCTCCGCCTGCCGTATTTGATTGAAGCCCGGCCCTATGGCCGGACGTCCAGTTTGCCCGTCATGGCCGGATGAAAGCGGCAATAGAAGTCGACTGCTCCCGCTCGGCTGATCGTCATGCGACCTTCCGATTTCGGCGGCAGGTCGATATCGAAGCTTTTGTCGCGGGCCGTCACCGTGTGCCGGAAGATATCATCATTTCGCCAGACGATCACGTCGCCCACATGCAGTTCGGCAGGCGGCGCGCTGTATTTCATCCCTGCAATGGTGACTTGGTATTCCGCGGCAGAGGCGACGCCGCCGCCTGTCCAGAGTAGCGCACACAGCAGCGGCAGCGATTTCGTCAGCAAATGCATCGCCAGTCTACTTCATCGTCGAGGCAAGATGCTCGGCATGCATCTGGTGCTGCTTGAACAGGGTCAGGCCCGTTTCCAGGAGCGACTTGAGCTCGTTGTTCTGCGCCGAGGGGATCAGCACCTTGGCAAGCGCATCGTTGACCGACTTGTGATAGGCGACTTCGTTTTCGACATAGGCCTTGTCGAAAGCCGCGCCGTCGAGAGCGTCAAGCGTCTTCAACTCCTTGCTTGCTTGAGTCGAGAGCGACTGGCTGATCTTGTTGTCTTCAGGCGTCACCTTTAGTTTCTTGACGAGGGCGAGCGCCTGATCGTTGACGGCCTTGTGGTCGCGCTCCATGGTCTTGGCGAATTCAATGACTTCGGCATTCTTGCTTTTCTTCAACGCCTGATCCGCGGCGGTGACGTCGATCTGCCCCGCCGTATAGGCGATATGAGCAATCTGAGGGTCGGTCGGCTTTGCATCGGCGGCGATCGAAGCCGTGCCGAGCGAGGCTGCCAGGAGGGTTGCGCCGAGAATCTGTTTCAACATGATCTGTCTCCTTTGTGTCCATGTGACGGAATGGCTTCTGCGGCGGTGGCGCCTTTGGAAGCAGGCATTGGATGCAGATCGGCCGAAAAGGTTCCCGGAAATTTTTGCAGGCAAGCGGCGCCTCATCGGCGTCGGCCGCCGCCAAGCCCCTCGGATCACCAGCAGCTTTCGAAACGCGTGGCAGGCCGCCCAATCATAGTCAAAAATACGTCGATGCTATCCGTTTCGCGCGCAAAACATCCGACCGGGGATGGCGCCGAAGCACTTTTTTTAAGCCTTGCCGCCTTGGATGGGATCGCGCTTGTCACGGGGACAGCGGCACGATTGGTCGGCAGGGATACGGGAATACGACATGGTCCATAGCAGTTGTGCACTTATGATCTGCCGCTGGTTCTACGGCTGCGGTGTATTGCGTTAAGGCTCGATGTGCATGGTCGAGACAACGAACGGTTCGGGTTGGAATGCGGCCCATCAGGATCGACTTCCCGATGATCCCGGCAGCATTGAAGCGCCAACTGATCTCAAAGATCAGAAAGACAGATTCTGCGCGGAGATCGCGGCATTGGCGACGGCTGTCCTGAGCGGAGATCTGACGCGGCGGATGAATGCCGACTACGCCGATCCGGATATCTCCCGTTCGGCTGTCATCCTCAATGAGCTGATCGTGTCGATTGACGATAACTTGTCCGATTTCAACGATGCGATGGCCGCTCTCGCCCACGGGGATCTCCATTGAGGCATGCGGGACAAACATCGCGGCGCCTTCGGACAATTGCAGAAGAACTTCAATCTCGCCCTGGCGACGGTCCGCACCGTGCTGGGCGAACAGGGTTCGGGCCCGTTCACGGAGAAGGCGACGAAATTCGCCGGATGCTGGCGGGCTTCAGATCGAATGGGGTCGCTTTCGAAATCCGGATCTCCGATGAAGATTCATGGCCAATTCCTTCGCCTCCCCATGATCTCTGGCTGAAACTTGCCGATGCGCTGGATGGCTTCTCAGCCTGAACATTGACCGCGCCACAACTGCAATAGCCGTTGTGGCACGGTGATGTGTTTCGTCGTCAGAAGGGGTAATGCTGGGCGGAATCCTCGATCGTGATCCAGCGGAGGTCGGTGAATTCGGCGATCGCCGCCTTGCCGCCGAAGCGGCCGTAGCCGCTGCCCTTGACGCCGCCGAAGGGCATCTGCGCCTCGTCGTGCAGCGTTGGGCCGTTGATGTGGCAGATGCCGGATTCGATCCGGGCCGCAACTGCCATCGCCCGTTGCACGTTACGGCTGAAGACGGCCGACGACAGGCCGTATTCGGTATCGTTGGCGATGCGGATCGCTTCTTCCTCGCCGGAGACGCGAATGATCGGCTTGACCGGGCCGAAGGATTCTTCCGCATAGACGCGCATGTCGGATGTGACGTGATCGAGCAGCGTCGCCTCGACCACGGTGCCGGAGCGCTTGCCGCCGGCTACGAGTTTTGCCCCCTTGGCCGTCGCATCGGCGATCAGCTCTTCCATCTTTTTGGCTGCATCGAGGCTGATCAGCGAACCGAGAACGACATGGCCGCGTGGGTCACCTGCCGGCAGCTGGCTGGCGCGGGCGGCCAGCTTGGCGACGAACTGATCGGCGATCGTCGCGTCGACGATGATCCGCTCCGTCGACATGCAGATCTGGCCCTGATGCATGAAGGCGCCGAAAATGGCGGCATTGACGGCGCCGTCGATATCGGCGTCGTCGAGGATAACCAGCGGCGCCTTGCCGCCGAGTTCGAGGAGAGCGGGTTTGAGATGCCTGCCGCAGGTCTCGGCGATGATCCTGCCGACTTTGGTCGATCCGGTGAAGTTCACGCGCTTGACCGCGGGATGGGCAATCAGCGCGGCGACGATCTCAGGCGCATCTTCGGGCGCGTTGGTAAGAACGTTGATGACGCCAGCTGGCAGGCCGGCCTCGGTCAGCACTGTGGCGATTAGCCGGTGTGTGCCCGGGCATTGTTCGGATGCCTTGAGGATGACGGTGTTGCCGCAGGCGATTGGCATGGCGATGGCGCGGGTGGCGAGAATGACGGGCGCGTTCCAGGGAGCGATCGCCAGGCAGACGCCGGCCGCCTGGCGAACGCCCATGGCGAGCGTGCCGGGCTTGTCGGACGGGATGATTTCGCCTGATATCTGCGTCGTCATGGCGCCGGCCTCGCGCAGGATATTGGCGGCGAGCATGACGTTGAAGCCGGCCCAGGGCGCGGTCGCGCCGGTTTCCTCGATCATCAGCCGAGTAAATTCGCCCACTTTGGAATCCATGATGTCGGCAGCCTTCATCAGGATGGCGCGGCGCTGGCCAGGGCCGGTCTTTGACCAGGCGCCAAAGGCGACGGCGGCGGCATCGACGGCCGCGGCAACGTCTTCCAGATTGGCGGCGGCGGCGCGGCTTGCGAGCTTCTCGGTGAAGGGATCTAGGCGGTCGTAGGTCCGGCCGCCGGAGGCTGCGCGGTCCGCGCCGTTGATGAGGAGGGAAATATTCATCTGGGGTCTCCTGAGGGAAAGAACTAGAAGCCGAGGACTTCGGCGTTGATGGATGCTTCGAGGCCGCCGTCGGTGGCTAGATTGGCGCCGTTGATCCAGCGCCCGCCGTCAGAGCAGAGGAAGAGCACGGCGGGCGCGATATCGGCGGCGGTGCCGGCGCGGCCGACGCGGGTAATGTCGCTGTCGACCCTGGCGTCGCCGAGCACGGCGCGGAACTGTTTAAGGATCGGCGTTTCCACCGGCCCGGGGCTGACCGCATTGACCCGGATGCCACGGTTCTTGAACAATGGTTGGTGGGCCGCGCGCATGGTCCAGAGTAGGAGCAGTTCCTTGGAGAGCGGGTAGCCTTGCTCGTCCTTGAGGCCGTGTTCGCGAACGATCGCCGCCACATCGGGAAAGCCCTCGATTGATGTCAGCGACTTTGCTCGCTCGAGATTGGCGCGCCAACCGTAGCCGGCGATCGAGGCGACGTTGACGATGGCGCTGCCTTCGCGCAGGCGGGGTGCCACGGCTTCCGACAGGGCGCGAAGACCGTAGAAGTTGACCGCGAGCGTCGCGACGACGCCGGTGCTGCCGGAAAGGCCGGCGACATTGGCGAGCGCATCCAGGCGCGTCGGGAGCCGTGCAACGATCTCGGCAACGCCCGATGGCGTGGACAGATCGCCCGTGATGAAGGCGGCGCCTCCATTGGCCGGCTCGCGCACATCGACACCGATGACCTCGGCGCCCATCTGGCCGGCCAGTTCCGCCGTCCGGGCGCCGATGCCGGAAGCCACTCCGGTTACCAGGATTGTTTTACCAAAAAGCATCAACGTCACCTTTCACAATAGAATCCGGAAGCCGGCTCATTCTTCCCATTTGATCTTATTCGGACCGGGCAATTTCAGCCGGTAGCCGACGGGAAGAAGTTGCAGGTCGAAGCGGCGCTCGATTTCGCCCCAGAGGCCGCGCGGCAGGTAGAGCGAGAAAATCAGGGCGGTGGCGCCGAGGCCGATCAGGTACCACACGCCGGCTCCGCCGAAGAAGGTCTCGATCATGAAGAACAGGACGGCGCCGATGATCGCGCCTTCGAACTTGCCGATCCCGCCGACCAGCACCATGAAGATCATGTAGGCCGTCCATTGGACGCTGAAATAAGTCTTCGGCTGGAAGGTGGTGGCAGTCGCCAGCCACAGGCCTCCGGCGATCGCGATGCCGAAGGCGGCGAGCACGAAGAGCAGCCTCTTGGTGGCGATCACACGCACGCCGACCGAGGTCGCCGCCTCTTCATTGTCGCGGATCGCCTGCATGGCCGCGCCGGCGCGGCTGCGCATCAGCATGAAGAGCGCACCGAGCAGGGCGGTCATGGACGCGAGCGCAAGCCAGTAGATTGTCGCCCGCCGCGTGCCGCTGTCATAGACGTTGAGCGAGATCAGCGAGGTTCCGGTTTCTCCCTGGATCAGCCGGTCGAGGTTGACGAGCAGGTGGGCGAGTTCGGCGATGACCCACATGCCGATCGCGAACTCGCCGCCCTTCAGCCGCAGCATGAACAGCGAAAGCGGGATCGACAGCGCGCCGGTCACGATCGCGGCCGCAAAGAGCGCGATGAACGGATCGAGCCCGGCATCGGCGAGCCGAATGGTGAAGTAGGCGCCGAGCCCGAAGAACACCTGTTGGCCGACCGAAACCAGCCCGCCAAAACCGGCGAGCGCATTCCACATGGCAGCAAGAATTACGTAGATGAACAGGGCCGTCATCCGGTCGATCGCGCCGGCGCCGAGGACGGCGGGGGCGAAGATCAGCAGGACAAGCACCGCGGCCATGGAGCCAAGCGCCACCCGCGACGATTTCGTCCAGCGTTCTATCGATATGCCGTTGGAGACAAAGGTCATGTCGGGCTCCGGAGACGTGCACGAAGGTTGAAAAACGCACCGAGCTTGTCGAGTTGAGGCATGCCGAAGCGGGACAGCCTGATGAAAAGTACCAGCAGAAATACGGCGTGGCCGCCAATCAGGAAGCCTTGCGGATGCAATTGCGCACCGAGCGATTGGGCAAGGCCAAGAACGATGCCGCCGGCAAGCGTGCCCCACAGCGATCCCGCTCCGCCGATGACAGCCGTCTCGAAAGCGAAGAGAAGCTGCGGGCCGCCGGCATAGGGGCTGAAAGTTGCCCGCATCCCGAGAAAGGCCCCGGCAATCCCGATGGTGACCATGGTGATCGCGGTGGCGACGGCATTGACCCTGCGCGCATCGATGCCGACCAGCCCTGCCGTATCGGGATCCTCGGCCGTGGCGCGGATGGCGCGGCCGAGCGCAAAGCGGCCGAGGAAAAACTGCAGCCCCCCGAGAATGAAGACTGCCGTCACCATCATCATGACGGCAAGCTTGCCGACGAAGATGTGGCCCGGCAACTGCCAGGACGCATAGGACAGGTTGCCGATGAAGGGCGCGAGCGACCGTGTGTCGGCGCCGAACTGCTCAAACAGCAGGTTGTCGATGACGATCGACAGGCCGAAGGTTGTGAGGATCGGCAGCAGCGTCCCGCCACGGGCGCTGCGTTCCAGAATGAATCGCTGCAGCAGCCAGCCGAGGATCGCCATGACGGGCAGCACGATCAGCAGGCCGGCGAAAGGCGGAATGCCGGCCTTGGCGGCAAGCAGCCACAGCCCATATGCGGCCGCGACCGTCAGGCTGCCATGGGCGAGATTGATGATCCGCATGACGGAGAACATGAAGGACAGGCCGCAGGCGATGACGGCGTAGTAGCCCCCGAGCAGAATGCCCTGGATCAGAGTGTTGATCATGATGCGCTCCTTTCGCCGGCGGCCCGGTGCAATCCGAAATAGGCCTGGGTGACGTGCCCGCGAGTGACGGCTGCGGCCGGCCTGTCGAGGACGATGCGTCCTTCCAGCATGCAGATGACGCGGCTTGCCACGCTCATGGCGCGGGCAAGGTCCTGCTCTACGAGCACGATGGTCGTTCCCGAGGTCAGCAATGCCTGCAGTTGGGCGTAGACGCGATCGACGACCAGAGGCGAAAGTCCGAGCGAGACTTCGTCCAGCAGAAGAATATCGGGATTGCTCATCAGCGCCCGGCCGATGGCAGTCGCCTGCTGTTCCCCGCCCGAGAGATGCCCGGTCTTTGCGTGGCGGCGGGGTTTGAGGTTCGGGAAGGCGTCGAGGACGCGGTCGACGCTCCATTCACCCTTGCGGCCGCAGCTCTTTCCGAGAAGCAGGTTCTCTTCCACGGTCATCTGCGAGAAAAGGCGCCGGCCTTCCGGCACCAGGGCAATGCCCTTGGCGATCCGTTTGTGGGAAGGGACGGCGGCCAGGTCTTCATCGTTGAGAAGGACTTGGCCGGAGCATGGAAGATGGGCGCCGGCGATCGATCTGAGCAGCGTCGTCTTGCCCGCGCCGTTGGCGCCGACCAGTGCCAGCACCTCACTCTTGGCAATATCGAAACTGACGCCGCGCACCGCCTGAAGCAGGCCGTGGCGGACGTCGAGGTCGCGGATGGAGAGAAGGCTCATGCGGGTGTCCCTCCGAGATAGGCCTTGACCACCTCCGCATTGCTCATGACCATTTTCGGCTCGCCGTCGGCGATAATCCTGCCCGCGTCCATGCAGATCAGCCGTTCCGCCACCTGCAGAAGGATATGGACGATGTGCTCGATCCAGACGATGCCGATACCGCGGCGGCGCAATTCGAGGATGGTTTCGACGAGCTCGCTCGCCTCGCCATCGGTCAGTCCTCCGCCGATCTCGTCGAGCAGCAACAGCCTCGGCTGCGTGGCCAGCGCACGGGCAAGCTCCAGGCGTTTGCGATCGAGAAGGCCGAGCGTGTCGGCCGGGCGGTTGGCGACGTCGAGCATGCCGCAGAGCGACAGCGAATCCACCACCCGCTGATATGCTTCGTCGCGGCTTGCGGCATTGCCGTGCGATGCGGCGACGAAGACGTTTTCGAAGGTCGTCATGCCGCTGAAGGGTTTGGGAACCTGATGGGTCCGGACGAGCCCGGAGCGGCAGCGCTCCGCCGCCGTCCGGCTCGTGACATCGGCGCCATCGAAGGTGACGGTTCCCGCACTTGGCGGGAAGGCGCCGGCGAGCACGCTGAGCAGCGTCGTCTTGCCCGCGCCATTCGGCCCGACGATGCCGACCGCGTCGCCATCGCCCATGGAAAAATCCAGGTTTTCCAGGACGACGAGCGCGCCGAACCGCTTGTGGATCCCCTTGGCCGAGAGAAAGGCTCCCCCCGGCCGATTTTGAGCTAGCTGCTGCACTATCCGTTATCCGTTATCCGTTATAAGCGATGAGCTTGGCGCCGACCGGCACATTGGGGTCGGTGGCGTTTTCGGTGACGACATAGTCGAGCGCGAATTTCGAGCCCTCTGCCGCCTTCACCCATTGCGTGCCGATGATCGGCCCGGGAGAGACGTTGGCGACCGGGCCGCTGGTGAAGTCGACCTTGCCGGCGATCGTCGTCGTCTTCAGCGTGCTGATCGCTTTGGCCACTGCCTCTTTGCTCTTGACGTCGGTACTGGCCTTCAGCGCATCGAAGCCTGCATCGAGAAGTGCAAGGCTGGCGCCGAGCTGCTGTGTCCACTGTTTGCCGCTTGCCGTTTCGTAGCCGTCTGCGAGCTCGGTTCCGGACACGCCCGTCAGCGTCGATTTGTAGGGGAAGGCCTTATGCCAGTAGGCGGCGCTGCCAATGTTCAAGCCGAGGTCGCCGAGCGCCTCGATGTCGGAAGGAAACAGCCCCGTCTTGGCGACCTGGCAGATCTTGATCTGCTGGGTAAGGCCCTGTTGCGCGGCCTGACGCCAGAAGGCGGCGAAATCTGGCGGTATCGGGAACGAGTTGAAGATCTCGACGCCCTCCTGCCGGAAGAGAGCGATCTGCGCCGTAAAATCGGTGGTTCCGGTTTCATAGGCGCCGGGATCGACGATGGTGAAGCCCGCCTTGGCAAGCGCCGGCGCCAGATGGGTGCGGATCGCATTGCCATCGGCGTCGTTTGGATACATGACGCCGACCTTCTTGTTGGTCTCGATCAGGTTCCATTGCGAAACATAGGCCTTGTGGAACTCTTCGACGCCGAAGCCGAAATGATAGGTCCACTTGAACGGTGAAGGCGCGCCCGGCTTGGCGCCGCGACCGAAATACCAGGCTTCCCAGGGCATGACTGTCGAGAGGCAGGGAATACCGGCCGCTTCACAGGCGTCGGCCACCGGATTGATGGTTTCGGGCGTCGAGACGGCGAGCATCAGGTCGATCGCCTTGTTGTTGATCAGGTCCTTCGCCAGTTGGCCGGCGCGCGAGGGATCGGACTGGGTGTCCTGGTCGAGGATCTCCACCTTCCAGGTCTTGCCGCCCGCCTGCAGGCCGTTCGCCAGCGCCTTGCGCGCGAGGTCGAGCACGTAACCGTCGGTCTCGCCGAAGCCGCCGAGCGGGCCGGTGCGCGGGCTGATGAAGCCGACCTTCAGCGTATCGCCGCTCTGAGCGAAGGCCGTGCGACCGGAGAGCGCCAGTGCTGTTCCGCCCGCTGCGGCCGATGCGATGAAAGAGCGGCGGGTGAGCGATGCTGCGTTGAATTTTCCGTTGCGGAAAATGCCGTTCATGAAATCATTCCTCCCTCTTGATGCTGGCCTCTTGGGCCTGCTCCCATTGTTCATCCCGCCCGATCTGGTGATTAGATCGGGTAGTGCCGTTTTCCCGATGCCATGGTGATCCATCTCAGCTCGGTGAATTCGTCGATCGCGGCCTTGCCGCCGAAGCGCCCGTAGCCGCTCGATTTGACGCCGCCGAACGGCATCTGCGGCTCGTCGGAAACTGTGGCCTCATTGATGTGGCAGATGCCGGATTCGAGCCGCATGGCAACGGCAAGCGCGGCACTGACGTCGGCGCTGAAGACGGCGGCCGAGAGCCCGTATTCGTTGTCGTTGGCGACCGTCACGGCCTCGTCAACGCTGCCGACCCTGACGATCGCCGCGACAGGCCCGAAGCTCTCCTCACGGTAGATGCGCATGGCCGGCGTCACGTGATCGATGACGGTCGCGTCCATCAGCGTCCCGTGGGCCTGACCGCCGCAGACGAGGACTGCACCCTTCTGCAGCGCGTCGTCGATAAGCGACCTGACGCGGCGCACCGCCTCTGCGTTGATCAGCGTCCCGAGCGGCGTGTTGCCGTCCCCTGGGTGGCCTGCAACGAGGGTCGCGGCTTTCGTCCCGAACTTGCCGACGAAGTGGTCGGCGATCTCGTCCATCAGGATGATCCGCTCCGTCGACATGCAGATCTGGCCCTGGTTCATGAAGGCGCCGAAGGCGGCGGCGCTGACGGCCTCGTCGATATCGGCGTCGGCAAGCACGATGAACGGCGCCTTGCCGCCGAGTTCGAGCAGGCAGCGCTTCAGATGGCGTGCCGAGGCTTCGGCGATGATCCTGCCGACACGCGTGGAGCCGGTGAAGTTGATGCGGCGCACGGCCGGATGGGCGATCAGGGCGGCGACGACTGCGGCGGCATCGCTCGGCGCATTGGAGACGACATTGACGACGCCGCGCGGGAAACCGGCGTCACGCATGATGTCGCCGATCAGGCCATGGGTCTTCGGGCAGAGTTCGGAGGCCTTCAGGACAACGGTGTTGCCGCAGGCAAGCGGCATGGCGACGGCGCGGGTGCCGAGAATGATCGGCGCGTTCCAGGGGGCAATGCCGACGCAGACGCCTGCCGGCTGGCGCACGGCCATAGCGAGGCTGCCGGGAATGCCCGACGGAATGAGTTCGCCTGATATTTGCGTGGTCATCGCCGCCGCCTCGCGAAGAATATCGGCGCCGAGCCCGCAATTGATCGCCGCCCATTGGGCGGTGGCGCCGGTTTCGCCGGTCATGGCGGCAATGAGCTCCGGCGTGCGGGCCTCCAGCAGATCGGCGGCGGCATTCAGAAGCCGGCGCCGTTCGCCGGGGCCGGTCTGTGACCAGTCGGGAAAGGCGGCTGCGGCCGCATTGGCTGCCCGCGTCATGTCGGCGACGGATCCCGCCGAAGCAATCGTTGCGACATCGCCGGTCAGCGGATCCATGCGTTCGAAGGTGGCCCCCTCGAAAGCCTCCATCGCCTCGTTATTGATCATCAGCTTTGCCGAAAACACTGTTTCACCCACCCGCCATGTGCTGGCGCTTGCATTGTTGCCATGGGGAGAAAGACGAGCCGACGCCGCAGCCTCAAGGCCGCCTGACCATCTGTGTGTCTGTCGGAATGCCTCCTCCCAAAGGCTGATGACGGTCAGGTTACGCCGATCATCGGCGGATGGAATGCGATTTATTGGGTTAATATTGTAATTATCCGGCGATTGCTGCAATGATTGGTGGAAGCGGAGGAGAGGCGTTGGCGACGGACGGAGGCATTCATCATTATGCCAGGGGCGAGTGGCACGCGCCGTCGCTTTCGCATCGGCGCATCCGTCTTCAGAAAGGACTCTATGCCGATTTCCACCATTTCCTTCTGCTCGGGGAGGGGCGGGCCGAGCTTCACTTCGACAGCGGCGAGGATCGGCCGTTGCAGGGACCGCTGCTTGCCTTCCTGCCGCCTCAGGCTCGCTGCGACCTGTCGATTTCTGCCGGAACCGCTGCCCATCTCGTTGGAACCTCGCCGCAGATCATGGTCGATGCGATCGGCGACAAGGTGGAATCCTATTCGCTGCGCATCTTCACCGAGCAGCGCAGGCTGGTCGAGGCATTGGATCCCCTGCTGATAGCCGAAATCAGTCCGCTGATTTTGGGTTTCGTGCGGGAACTCAGTGATCCCTTGCGTTCCTCCTGGATGGTCGCGTCCGCCTATATCAGGTTGATCCTGATGGCGCTGTGGCGCGGGGATGGCGAGAGAAGCGAGCCGCGCGGGCAGGGCGAAACCGGATCGATCCTGCAAAGATATCGGCAACTCGTCGAGGCCGGCTTCCGCCAGCACCGGCCCATCAGCGACTACGCCGCGGAATTGGGCGTCACCGCCGACCGGCTTCATTCGATCTGCCAAAGGGCGCTCGGCCGCTCGCCGATCCAGCTTTTGCACGAGCGCGTGGTGCAGGAGGCAAAGCTGAGATTGGAGCGCTCGGCCCGCAATATCCAAGAAATCTCCGACGGCCTCGGCTTTCGCGACCCGACCTATTTCAGCCATTTCTTCAAACGCAAGACCGGCCTTTCCCCCGCCGGCTACCGCGAGATCGCCCGCGCGTCGGCCGGATCGGAAAACAGCATGCTCTCCTCGGGCTATGCCGATTGGCCTTAGGCTCGGGGTTCATTGGTCAAAGTTGGAATTTGCCGGTCTTGGATCGCAAATCACATTGATATGGAAGTTCCAACAGACGTAGGACTGCAATGCGCCAATAGTAACCGTCACAACGGATCGGGTGAACGACCGCTTTGGGGCCGCAAGCTGCCGGTCCGCTATGGAATGAAGAGACGTGGATAGCCGCATTTGGCCTAGGAACCGCCTGCGCGGCAAGGTTGAGCCTGGCAGGCGGGAGTGGAGGCGCTTCGCGTTGCTTTGAGCTGTTGAGCTCTGCCCGCGATGCGTCCGGCGCAGAAGCGGGCAGTCTCCGTCTCATACTTGATCCGTCCCGGATTTACGCTTTGGCGGTGTTCTGTGCAGCCTCGAATACATCGCGTGCGGACATCGTACCCGCTACGTGCTCCGTACCCGCGATTCCGAGGTCCATCCATCCTGCATTCACGGCCTCAAACATTTCTTCGGCAGGTCCGGTGTGGCCCTTCGGGATGCCGAATTGCTCGAACGCTTCCGCCCATCCTGCACGCGGGACTGCAAAGGCTTTCACGTCGAGATTCAGGACTTCACCCAATTGCTCCGCGACTTCATCCGCGGTGACCATCGAACCAAGCTCGACGACGCGCTGCCCTGACCACGCTGGCCCGGTCAAAAGGGTTGCGACTTCCGCGCCGATGTCGTTCGTCGCGACCATGGTCGATTTCCGGTCTGTCGGATTGTAGTAGACCGGTAGCGTTCCGCCCCGGGCGACCTGCAAGCCGTAGAGGAAATTTTCGAAGAAGCCGCCTGCACGCACAAATGCGATTGGGGATGTCAAGTCGCGAAAACCTTGCTCCAGAAGCGACAAGGCCGTGAGCATCCCGAGCCCGCTGGTTCTGTTCGCACCCATCGACGAAAGGGCAACCACTCGCGGCGGCGCTGCCTTGGTGAGCGCCTCAACATAGTTTGCAATCACGCCCTTTGCTTCTTTGTAATCGGGCGAGGGCGCCCAGACAGCCGGCAACATGACGAACACGCCTTCGACGCCTTTGAGCGCTTGCTCGATGGCTGCCGAATCATTCCAATCGCCGTCTACCAGTTCCACGCCCTGGTTCGCCCAGTTAACCGCCTTCTCGCGATTGCGGACGAGCGCGCGCACTTCCTTGCCGTGCGTCAACAGATGTTCCGCCGTTGCGCCGCCCACTTTTCCCGTGATTCCCATTACTAAAAACATGTGTTTTCTCCTGATGATGAGGGACAGAGCACTGCCCCTGTTGGTTCAATGAATGAGCGGTAGAATGGCCCGGATTCGGGGATCGCGCGCGTAGAGGCCGCCCCATGTCATCGCGCCCAGAAGCAGGGAAATGATTTCCGGCGGCGACCCCAACTCACCAATGCGGACATGGGCGCAGATGGCACCTCCCAAAAAGCCCGTCACTAGGATCGCGCCGAGGACGGCAGTGGCCTGGATGGCGTAAAGGATGGCGCAGGCGAGTATGATCGGACCCACGACACGGGTCAGGTCCATCGCGAACCCGGTTTCCTGCAACATGCTCGCGATCTGTGCCGGCGCGAAAAGCTGAATAGTGCCGTCTGCCACCAGAGCGAGAACGACAAACGCGCTCATTATCCGGCCGGCCCACAGGGCACGATGCAAGGTCATAGTTTCAGGCACCTGATGCAGCTTCATAGTTTCGGACACTTGTCATTCTCCGATGAGGGGATCCCATATTCGGAGCTTACTGTGTCGCCTAGGTACGATAAACACCGAGGAAATTAACTAACTGTTCTCTTTGTGGAGAACAATGCCGAGGCACGAAAATGCAGAATCTCGAACCCATCCTCATTTTCATAACGGTAGCAGAAATGGGGAGCTTCACCCGCGCGGCCGATAGCCTGGGCATCCAAAAGGGGAGAGCCTCAACGGCGGTCCGGAAGCTGGAAGAAGATGTCGGTGTCAGGCTCCTGCACCGGACGACGCGCAGCGTGCAGTTGACGGAGGACGGGCGCGCATTTCATGCCCGTGCCCGCGATCTGCTTGCTGAAGTCGATGACCTACACTCGATGTTCGCAGGCGATCACGTGGCACTTCGCGGGCGTTTACGGGTCGATCTTCCGACCGAGGTTGCGCGCAAAACGATCGTGCCGGTCTTGCCGGATTTCATGGCGACTTATCCCGAATTGGAGCTGGAGGTGTCGAGTACGGACCGCCAGGTTGATCTGGTTCAAGAGGGGTTCGACTGTGTATTGCGGCTTGGACCCATAAGGGACGAGACGCTAATTGCCCGCCCACTGGGACTGTTGCGCATGGTCAACGCTGCCAGTCCCGCCTACCTGGCGCGCTATGGCACTCCTCGATCGCTAGAAGATCTCCAGCGTCAGGAACACCGGACAATTCATTTTTCGACGATGCTAGGCGCAAGACCCTATGGATGGGAATATCCGGACGGCGACAGTTACGCGACGATTCAGTTGCCAGGTGCGCTACACGTCAACAGCGCGCAGACCTACGAAGCTGCTGCCCTCGCTGGCCTTGGCTTGATTCAGGCGCCACTCTTGGGGATTGGCCCATACTTAGAGAGTGGAGCGCTTGTGGAGATCATACCCGATTTTCGTCGCCGGGCGCTCGCCGTTTCCCTCGTCGTAGCACATCGGAGCAATCTTTCGCGCCGAGTCCGCGCATTCATGAAATGGATCGAAGATGTGCTGACACCGTATCTGGAATAGGAGACGAACATCTTCATCCGGCCCTCGAAATCAACATTCTGAAGTTGTGTCTGCCGGTCGGCGGCCGGCGGTCCAACAGAATGCGACACTGAAACCGGCGACCTTTTGAAATCTGACAGAGATATCCTCAAACTTTCCGCCTTCTGTCTCCACAACGCCGTGCCAATGCAACAGAACCATTCCGTATCAGGTTCGGAGCTATCCTGTTGCTCGCAACCTTATCCGGGGCCGCCCGTCGATCTCCGTAAGGCAGCAAACGGGCAATGGGAACGAATGGTCGCTTTCGGGGGCGGCTCACTTTGCCTGGGAACGGCGAGGATGAGGGCGCGAAGCTGCCGAAACACTTCTGCAGCTGTCGGCCCACGCCAGACGATTTTTGCTGCCGCCGCCGCGGCGTATGACCTCGGATGCCGGTCTACGGCGTGGAAAGTTCGGGACGCTTGTGCTTCCTGCGCGAACAGGGTAGATACTGAACTAGATGGTTCAGTATCTAGGTCCTCCTCTCGATCTCTCGTTTGCGGCGCTGTCCGACGCGACCCGCCGCGGGATCATCGATCAGCTTGGGCGAGGGGACGCGTCGATCACCAGTCTCGCGGATAAGTTCCAGATGACGCTGACCGGCATGAAGAAGCACGTCCAGGTTCTTGAGCGGGCGGGGCTCGTCGTCACGCAGAAGATCGGACGGGTGAGAACCTGCAAGCTTGGGGAACGCGGCCTCAAGGCGGAGGCCGAGTGGATCGAGGCGCATCGCAAGCTCTTCCAGGCCCGCTTCGAAGCATTGGACGAAATCATCAGCGAAATGAAACAGGAGGGAAGGGATGACTCAGCAAGTTAACAGTGCAGGTGATGCGCAGAACCGCACGTCAGTCGAGCGCAGAGGGGATCGCGAACTCGTCGTAACGCGGACATTCAATGCGCCGCCGAGCACGGTTTACAAGGCGTGGAGCCAGCCCGAGCTGTTCCAGCGCTGGTGGATGCCAAAATCGGTATCCGGCGTGTCGCTCGTGTCGTGCGATATGGACGTCCGTACCGGCGGCAAATATCGGCTGGAATTCGGCGCCGGCGGTTCGGACACCATGGCCTTCTACGGCAAGTATCTCGAGGTGGTGCCGAACGAGCGCATCGTCTGGACCAACGACGAGGGCGAAGAGGGCGCGATCACGACCGTGACCTTCGAGGACCAGGGCGGGAGGACACTACTCAATTTCCACGAAGTCTATCCGTCCAAGCAGGCGCTTGAGGAAGCACTACAGGGCTCGGCGGCCGCATTGCCGGAGCAGTTGGAGCAGCTCGACGAATTGCTTTCCAGCCTGGGCGAGTAGCGAGGGTCGGGAAGCTCGCCTCGTGGGAACGTCTGCTCTTGGGAGGACGTGACTCCACGGCCTTTCTGGCCGGAGCGAAAGCGCGAAGCTGCCAAACACAGATTGCCCAATGAAAGTCCGCAATGGACCGTAGCGGAAACTGCTGACGTTCACTTGACCTCGAAGAGCAGACCAACCTCACGACAGGGCAAAAATTCTGACTTCCCGCCCGATGCCCTGAAGTTCCGCCATCCGGGAGGCGGATTTTATGCCGCTGTCACGCAGGATCTCCGAAACCTGGGCATCCCCGACAATCGCTTCCGTCGTCATGATCACGTTGGGATCGGCAAGGCCCTGAACGCGGGAAGCGATGTTGACGGTCTGGCCGAAATAGTCCTGCCGGTCGTTCAGGTTGACTGCAAGGCATGGTCCTTCATGGATGCCGATCTTCAGCAGGAGATCGTCGCTGCCGTGTTCGGCATTTAGACGAAGCATCGCCTCCCGCATCCGAAGTGCGGCCGCCACTGCGCGGTCCGGGCTCGGAAAGGTCGCCATCACGGCATCGCCTATGGTTTTGACCACCGCTCCGGCCTCCGTGGCGACGATCTCGTGCAAAACCCTGAAATGCGCCCGCACCAGATCGAAAGCGGCAAGATCTCCGACGCGCTCGTAAAGAGCAGTCGAGCCTCTCAGGTCGGTGAAGAGGAAAGTCAGGCTGGTGATTTTGAGGCGCTGGTCGACGTCGAGCGTGTCGGTCCGATAGATGTCGCGGAAACTCTGGTTCGTCAGCAGACGTTTAGCGGTCAGAAAAGCGCGCCTGCTACCCAGCAGATCGTGCAGGTCATCTCCAGCGATGCAAACGTTTGGTACGACTCTGCTATCGGTGTGGTTTTCAAGGGTCAGCCGCAGCAAGCCGGGACGCAGCGTGACCGTTTCGTTCAGCGCATGCCCCCGACTGATGACCATTGAGAGGTTTTGACGTTCGTCGGTGGGCTCACCCTTCACGTCGATGAACTGCGCCGAGTGCGTTACCGCATCGAAGATGATGACGAATTGCGCCGGCAGTTGCAGTGAGACGAAAGCCTTCTCGCCCGGAGCCAACTCGATCATCTCCAACATGATGCGGGCGAACTTCGCTTCCAGATCCTCCGGCAAGTCGACGCCGGAGCTGAAGAAGATTTGGCGGTAGTATTCAAGCGGAGTCAGCCGATCGGGGTCGTGGGCAGCGATCCTGCGAACGCGTGGACTGACTGTGAACGTTACCTCGACCATCTCGTCGAGGGTGGGTTCGTATCCGGCGGCGCAAAGCGCACAATGGTACGTCTCATGGACGACCCCTTTGAGAGTTGCGCCACTGTCAAGAACTCCGCCGCATCCCGGGCAAAGGACATTCCAGGTCATCTCGAACGCCCCTATGCGGGCTGCATGCAGAAGCGCTGCGATCGTTTTCTCTTCATCGAGATGATGCGTCTTGGCGAAGGCGAGCGCATTGATGCGATTGAGATCGCGATCCGAGCCATGCATGACGACGTTTTCTATACACTCGACCGTCTGCGGGTCAGCCGCCTGTCGCAATGTGGCAAAAAGCCCGTCCATTTCACTCATGAGACAAGTCTCCGTGTGCATAACCCACGGCGGACAACGCCAGGGCCGGGATCATAACACGGGAGTTTCCCAATAGAAATCTATGGGCTTAAATGCTGCTTGCTTCACAAGCGGAAGCGGGTTTCAGCCCCCCTTATAGATCCGCTTCAGCGCGGCCAACAGCGCATCCATTTCGTCCGGCGAAAACAGCTCGATGAAGCGCTGTTCATGCATGGCGATCAGCGCGCGTGCCCGCGCGAGCATGGCGCGTCCCGCCTCCGTCAGATGCAGTTCCTGGCGCCGGCGATCTGCCGCGGAAGGACGGCGCTCGATGAAGTCACGGGCCGCCAACCGATTGACGAGGGCCATCATGGTCGCGCGATCGGTGCCGAGCGTATTGGCAAGGTCGATCTGCGATACGCCGGGATTGCCCGCGACAAGTTCCATCACTGCGAGCTGCTTCTGCGTCAGCCGAAGCTCCTCCATGGTTTCAGCGAAGTCGCGATAGATCGCGACATGCGCCATGCGCAGATGAAAGCCCAGGAGATCGCCGAGCCGACCGACGTCGAGCGGCGGCGTAAAGGAGGCCTCCTCGGCTTCGACATCCTCCGGCGGGGGTTTTGTGCGCATCGTCCGCTCTCGTTTCGTTCGGGGATCATAACCATCAAAATCAGCGGGTTAGTCAATATCCCTGTTGGCGGCAGCAGGGATATTTTCCCGCGATCCTCCGAAGGCTCGGATTTGCCGAAAAACAGCCTCTTGCATCTCGTCGGAAAAAGATATTAGTATGTGTTGCATACAAATTTGATGCCTGCGGCGGAGGAGCGGCGGGCATGGGAGGAGAAAATGGTGCATTCCTTTTCCGGGATGGCTTCTTCGGCGGATTGCGGACTGGTGAAGGATGATCCGATCCTCTACCGCGCCCGCGTCGCGCCGGATCGTCGGGCTCTGTTCGAGATCGCCACCGGCCGGCAGCTGACCTATGCCGAACTCGATGTGCGGATTGCCCGCTGCGCCGGTTTCCTCCGCGATATGCTGGGAGAGCGGCGGGACGGGGCGCGTGTCGCCATGCTGGCGCGCAATTCGATGGATTCGCTCGTGCTTGCCTTTGCCTGCCAGCGCGCCGGCGCCATCTACGTGCCGCTTAACTGGCGCCTCAATGCCGCCGAGCTTCGGCCGATCCTTGCCGATTGCACGCCAGCTCTCCTGGTCCACGACGAAGAGTTTTCGGCAGCCGTGACAAGCCTTGCGGACGTTGATCCCCAGATGACGGTGATCGCGACGGCCGATGGCCCGGGCGGGTTTGCCGCGCGGATCGAGGCGAGCCTCCCGGGGGAGCCCGTGCCCGTCGATGCGGATCAGCCTTGCGTCCTGCTCTATACGTCGGGCACGACGGGCCAGCCGAAGGGCGTCGTCATCACCCGCAGCAACGCCTTCTTTGCTGCCGTCAATTTTTCCTTCGTCGGCGAGATAGGGCCGGGATCGGTCGCTTTGTGCGACCTGCCGTTCTTCCACACGATCGGCCTGATCGCCGTGGCGCGCACAACATTGATGCTGGGCGGCACGCTTGTCGTCTCCGACCGGTTCACGCCGGCGCGCACACTCGCAGTCCTTGCCGATCGGCAACGCGCCATCAGCCATTATTTCGCCGTGCCGCAGATCGCGCTCGCCCTGCGCGGCGACCCCGCTTATAGCGCCGCGGCTCTTTCCGGCCTGCACGCGCTCTTCGTCGGCGGCGCGCCGCTGACCCAGCCGTTGATCGAAAGCTATCTCGGCGATGGCGTGGCACTGGTCAACGGTTACGGCATGAGCGAGGCGGGAACGGTGCTGCATGTGCCGATCGACCGGCGTGCCGTCCAGGATAATCCCGGCAGTGTCGGTCTTCCCGCACCGCTTCTCGACATCCGTATCGTCGGCGAAGAGGGCAGCGACGTCGGGGAAGGCGAGATCGGCGAATTATGGCTGCGCGGGCCGGCGGTGACGCCGGGCTATTGGAACAAGCCTGAAGAGACCGCTGTCGCCTTCACCGACGGCTGGTACCGCACCGGCGATCTCGGCCGCCGCGAAGCCAACGGCTTCTATCAGATCGTCGACCGGCTGAAGGACATGTATATCAGCGGTGGCGAGAATGTTTATCCCGCCGAGGTCGAAGCAGCGCTCGCAAGCCATCCCGATATCCTCGACGTCGCGGTCGTCGGTATTCCCGATATCAGGTGGGGCGAATGCGGCGTCGCGTATGTCGTGCAGCGGCCGGGTGCCGCGGCAACGGGCGAGGAGATTGCCGGCCATTGCGCGGCAAGGCTCTCCGCCTTCAAGCGCCCGGCCCGCATCCTCTTCATCGAGAGTATTCCCCGCACCGCCTCCGGCAAGGTGCAGAAACATGTTCTACGCCGGTTGCATTCCGACGAAACCCTTCAACGACAGGCCTGATGAAGCGGCCCCGGCATTCAATGCCGAAACCAATGGAGTAGACCCATGACTGAAAATCAATCGCCGGTTCTGGTCGAATTCGATAACGGCATCGCTTTCGTGACCCTGAACCGCCCTGAAAAGCGCAATGCGATGAATCCGGCTTTGAACGCCCGGATGATGGAAGTGCTCGATGAACTCGAGGGCGACGAGCGCTGCGGCGTTCTCGTCCTGCGCGGCGCCGGCGAGTCCTGGTCCGCCGGCATGGATCTGAAGGAATATTTCCGCGACAATGACGACAAGCCGCGCGATGCCACGCTGAAGGCGCGGCGCCAATCCGGCGGCTGGTGGGGCCGGCTGATGTATTTCGAAAAGCCGACGATCGCCATGGTCAATGGCTGGTGCTTCGGCGGCGCCTTCACGCCGCTGGTTTCCTGCGATCTCGCCATCGCCGCCGAGGAAGCGAATTTCGGCCTTTCCGAGATCAATTGGGGCATCCTGCCGGGCGGCAACGTTACCCGCGCGGTCGCCGAGGTGATGCGCCATCGCGACGCGCTCTACTACATCATGACCGGCGAATTGTTCGGCGGGCGCAAGGCCGCCGAAATGGGTCTGGTCAATGAGGCCGTGCCGCTGGCCGAGCTTGAAACTCGGGTCCGCAAGATCTGCGCCAGCCTGCTCGAAAAGAACCCGGTGACGCTGAAGGCCGCCAAGGATACCTATAAGCGCGTGCGCAACCTGCCCTGGGATCTGGCCGACGATTACATCTACGCCAAGCTGGAGCAGATGCTGTTTCTCGACAAGACCAAGGGGCGCGACGAGGGGCTGAAGCAGTTCCTCGACGACAAGACCTATCAGCCGGGGCTCGGTGCCTACAAGCGCGGCCGCTGAGGGTTCGCGGGCAAATCATCAGGAGGAGGAAACCATGAAGATTCATGCCGCGGTGGCGCGTGCGCCGCATATGCCGTTTTCGCTGGAAAGCCTCGATCTGGAGGAGCCGCGCGAGGGGGAGATCCTGGTTCGCGTCGTCGCGACCGGGGTTTGCCACACCGATATCGTCATGCGCGACCAGCATCTGCCGGTGCCGCAGCCGGTGGTGCTCGGCCATGAAGGTGCTGGAATCGTCGAGCGTGTCGGGCCGGGCGTTGCCAAGGTAGCGCCAGGCGATCACGTGGTCATGACCTTCAATTCCTGCGGTCATTGCCCGAGCTGCAACGATCACGAGGAGACCTATTGCCACGAATTCTTCCCGCGCAATTTCTTCGGTTCGCGCGCCGATGGTTCGAGCGGGCTCTCCTATAGAGGGGAGCGGGTGAACGGCAATATTTTCGGGCAATCCTCCTTTGCCAGCCACGCGCTCTGTCATGAGCGCAATATCGTGAAAGTGCCAAGCGATGCCGATCTGGCGCTGCTCGGGCCGCTTGCCTGCGGCATCCAGACCGGCGCCGGCGCGGTCATGAATGCGCTCAAGGTCGAACCGGGAAAAGTGCTTGCGGTTTTCGGCATGGGGTCCGTGGGCCTCGCCGCCGTCATGGCGGCGCGGATCGTCGGCGCTTCGCGCATCATCGCCGTCGACGTCAACGAGGCGCGGCTGGCGCTTGCCGCTGAACTCGGCGCGACCGATATCGTCAACGGCAAAGCGAGCGACGCCGTCGCCGCGATCATGGCGCTGACGGGCGCGGGCGTCGATTATGCGATCGATGCCTCCGGCGTGCCCGCCGTCATCGACCAGTGCGTGCGGGTGCTGGCGCCGCGCGGCACCTGCGGCATTGTCGGCGCTTCGCCCCATGGCGCGACGCTGACGCTCGATCTCACTCATATTCTCTCCGGTGGACGCCGGGTGCGCGGCATCGTCGAGGGTGATTCCAATCCCGACGTGCTGATCCCGCTGCTGATTGACCTTCACCGACAGGGCCGCTTCCCCTTCGACAGGCTCGTCACCTTCTATGATTTCGCCGACATCAACCGGGCGGTGGAGGATGCCGAAAAGGGCATCGTGCTGAAACCGGTCGTGCGCCAGCCGGCCGTCTGACACCGTTCAAGGGAGGAAAGAATGAACACCGTCGCCCCAATCGCTACCGATACCAGTCCCGATGCCATGAAGGCGCTGCTCGAACGGCAAAGGGCGTCCTTCCTGAGGGAAGGGCCACCAAGCATCCAAACCCGTGCCGATCGCATCGATCGCGTCATCGCTCTTCTCGTCGACTACAAGGATGCGATCGCCGCGGCGCTGTCGCAGGATTTCGGCAGCCGCAGCGTCGAGGCGAGCCTGCTTCTCGATGTCTTCACCTGCGTCGGTTCGCTCAAATATGCCAAGGGCCATCTCGCCGAATGGCTGAAGCCCGAGCAGCACGAGGCATTATTCCCGGACGCGGTGGCCGAAGTGGTCTATCAGCCGAAGGGGGTGGTCGGGATACTCAGCCCCTGGAATTTCCCGTATCAGCTGGCCCTTGCGCCGCTTGCCGGCATTCTCGCCGCCGGCAACCGCGCCATGATCAAACCGTCAGAGGTGACGCCGGCTTCCTCCTCCTTGATGGCGCAACTCATTGCCGGCGCCTTCGACGAAACGGAAATCGCCGTCGTGCAGGGCGGACCGGCCACGGGCACGGCCTTTACATCACTTGCCTTCGACCATCTGATCTTCACCGGCGGCACCGCGATCGCCCACCACGTCATGCGCGCGGCGGCGGAAAACCTGACGCCGCTGACACTTGAGCTCGGCGGCAAGTCCCCCGTCGTCATCGGCCGCTCGGCCGACCTCGCGGACGCGTCGCGTCGCGTCATGACCGTCAAGACGCTGAACGCCGGCCAGATCTGCCTGGCACCGGACCATGTTTATGTGCCCGAGGAAAGTGTGACGGCCTTCGCCGAACATGCGGCCGCAGCGGTCGGCGCGATGTATCCGGGGCTGAAGGAAAATCCTGATTACACCTCGATCGTCAATGCCCGCCATCATGCCCGCGTCCAGAGCCTGGTCGCCGACGCCAGGGCCAAGGGTGCCCGCGTCGTCGAGATCAACCCGGCGGCGGAGAATTTCTCCCAGCAATCGGCCCATCGCATACCGCCGACCCTGATCCTCGATCCCACCGAAGACATGCGCGTGCTGCAGGAGGAAATCTTCGGGCCGGTGCTGCCGGTTATTGCCTATCGCGATATCGCCGACGTCATTGATCGGATCAATGCCAAGCCGCGCCCGCTCGCTCTCTATTACTTCAGCCAGGATGGTGACGAGGAGCGCCGGGTTCTCGACAATACGACCTCCGGCGGGGTGACGGTCAACGATTGCATGAGCCATGTCACGGCGGAAGGCTTACCCTTCGGCGGCGTCGGCCATTCGGGCATGGGCGCTTATCACGGCAAATTCGGCTTCCTCGCCTTCTCGCATCCGCGCGCCGTCTACCACCAGAGCAAGATGGTGGAAGCGGAATATATGATGCGCCCGCCCTTCGGCGAGGCAATGCGCGGCTTCCTGGCCGCGGCGATCTGCAAGTAACGACAGAACAGGGATTGATGGCACCGCATATTTGCGAGGCCATCGATCCCTGTTCATTCGACGTACCGTCAAGCGTCCCTTATCCGAAGGCGTGGCGGCTTAATCGAGCCGCAGCGTCTTGCCCGATCCAGCATCAAATAGATGGAGCTTTTCCGTACGGGGAGCCACCGTCACGACTTGCCCGGGCTCGAACTCATGGCGTTCCGAAAACACCGCGACAAGTTCGCCCGGCCCGTAGCGCAGGAACACCATCGTTTCATGGCCGGTGGGTTCGGTGACGCTGACCGTTGCCTTCAAGCCGCGTTCGGCGAGCGACAGATGTTCGGGGCGAACGCCGAGGAGCACGGACTGCCCGTCTGTTGCTTCGGGTGTGAAACCAAGACTGATCTCGTCGCCGGTCTCGGTGACGAAGATAGCGCCATCGGCCTTGTACCGGCCTTTCAGGAGGTTCATCGACGGCGAGCCGATGAAGGTTGCCACGAACGTGTTGTTGGGACGGTCGTAGAGTTTCAGCGGCGTGCCGATCTGTTCGACCTTGCCTCCCTGCATCACCACGATCTTGTCGGCCATGGTCATCGCTTCGACCTGGTCATGCGTGACGTAGATGGTCGTGGTTTTCAGCCGCTGGTGCAGTTCCTTGATCTCCTTGCGCATCTGAACGCGCAGCTTGGCATCGAGGTTCGACAAAGGTTCGTCGAACAGAAATACCTGCGGAGATCTGACGATGGCCCGCCCCATCGCCACACGCTGCCGCTGGCCACCCGAAAGCTGGCGCGGATAACGGTCGAGGTAAGGCACGAGATCGAGTGTTTCGGCCGCCGCCTGCAGGCGCTGTTTGATAACGTCGGCTGGCTGCTTCTGTAGGCGAAGCGCAAAAACCATGTTTTCGGCAACGGTCTTGTGCGGATAGAGCGCATAGCTCTGGAAGACCATTGCGATATCGCGGTCCTTCGGGGGGAGATTGTTGACGACGTTTCTGCCGATTGAAATCGTGCCGTCGGTGATGCTTTCGAGCCCTGCCACCATGCGCAACAGAGTTGACTTGCCACAACCGGAAGGGCCGACAAGCACCACAAACTCGCCGTCGCGGATTTCTATATCGACGCCATGCAGGACATTTAACGCGCCGTAGGCCTTGCGTGCCCCCGAAATATTGACCTCAGCCATGTGCCTCCCACTCGCTTTCTGCCGGCCCCCGGGCGCTCCCCAAGGGCCGTACATCTCACGACAGGTGCTTCCTGCAAGAGGGCCGATGAGCCGCCTTTTGCCGATTTGAAACTACCTGTCCGGCCTCCTCCATGAAACGTTTCATTTCCTGTTGACTTTTTCCACCTGCCGTCTAATTCTCGAAATCGAGACCGGGAGGAGCGGTTTCAGGCAAGATATGAAACGTTTCATTTTCTTGTTACCAGATAGTTCCGCACGAGGCCAGTGTAAAAAAGCACTGGAGCCAGCCCGGCAAGGCCAGCTGGCGGCAGCACAACGAAACATGGAGGAGGAAGGCATGAGAGTTGAAATATATGATGCATTGATGCGCCGTCAGGCAAGTCGCCGCGACGTCTTGCGCGGAACGGCAAGTGCCGCAGCTCTGCTCGGGCTGTCTGGCGCGATGGGCGGCATTGCCGGCACGGCGTTTGCTGCCGATGATCTGCGCGCCCAGATCCTGAAAATTCCAGGTGTCGGCAAGGGCTCGCCGACGGACTCAGATTGGCAGAAGGTCGGCGAGCTTTGCCTCGGTCCGACCAAGGCCAATGTCAAGCAGGGCGAGTTCGCCGGTGTCGAGCTGACCTTCATGGGGCTCAACAATCAGAACCTCCACAACTTCCTGTTCCGCGGATTCCTGAAGCCGTGGGAAGCCTATACGGGCGCCAAGATCAACTGGATCGACCTTGCTCAGGCTGATTACAACGCTCGCCTTCAACAATCGATCGCAACCGGCACGGTCGACTTCGACATCCTGGAGATGGGTGCACCGTTCGAAGGCGACACCGCCGGACGCGGGCTTCTGGACGAGATGCCTGACTGGGTTGCAAAGCAGATCGAGGCGGACGACATGGTCAGCTACCTGAAGCCACCGGTCGGCACCTGGGATGGCAAGACCTATCGCGTGACGATCGATGGCGACTGCCACACCTTCGCCTACCGCAAGGATTACTTCGGCGAAGGCTCGATCAGCGGCATGGCCGAGCCGCCGAAGACCTGGCAAGAAGTGAATGCAGCTTCCCAGGCGCTGATCGGCAAGACCGATCCGCTGACCAGTCAGCCAGCCTACGGCTATCTCGATCCCCTCAAGGGATGGGGCGGTTTCGGCTTCTATTTCATCGAGAACCGCGCAACGGCCTATGCTAAATATCCGGGCGACCCGGCCTGGCTTTTCGATCCTGAAAACATGAAGCCGCTGGTCAATAACCCGGCATGGGTTCAGGCGATCCAGGACGTCTTGGATCTGATTGCGGCGAAGGCCTATCCAGCCGACCAGATCAATGCCGATCCCGGCACCACAGCCTTCTCGCAGTTCCTGGCCGGCACCGGCGCAATGTTGATGTGGTGGGGCGATGTCGGCTCCAGCGCACGCACCTCCGACACCTCGGTCGTCGGCGACGTGGTCGGCTTCGGCATCAACCGCGGCTCCAACCGTGTCTACAACCGCAAGACCGGGCAGTGGGAAGACAAGTATAACGAAGCGCCTAACATGGCCTATCTGGGCTGGGGCATTTACGTTACCAAGCAGGTCTCCAGCGACGAGAAAAAGCGCAAGGCGGCCTGGTCTGCTGCTGCCCATCTCGGCGGCAAGGATCTTTCTCTGTGGACGTCGGCCTATCCCTCCGGCTTCCAACCCTATCGTCAGTCCAACTTCAACTATGACGAATGGGAAAAGGCAGGTTACGACCGCGCCTATATCGAGGACTATCTGGGTTCGAACGTCGATAGCTACAACCACCCGAACGCCGCTATCGAACCGCGTATCCCCGGCATCTTCCAATATTACTCCGTCGCCGAAGACGAACTGGCGAAGGGTTTTGCCGGACAGTACGAGTCGGCACAGGAGACCGCGGATGCGATTGCGGCCGCCTGGGAAAAGATCACCGACCAGATCGGCCGCGATAGCCAGCTGAAACTTTATCGGACGAGCCTCGGGCTCTGATCGGTGACTGCTGCATAATTCCTTAAATCGGAATCGATTTGAGGATAAAATTATGCAGCAATTCAAAGTGTACAGCGTCCTTTGCGCGTCTTTCAGACGCGCGGCGCTGTGAGCGCGCTGGCGGATCGGCAACGATTTCGCCAGCGCCCATTCTGTTCGGGCGAGGAATATCATGTCGACAGTCGAAGGCGACCTGCTGCACACGGTCGAAGCCGGCTCAATTTCCGCGAGCCGTCGTTTCTGGGGCCAAGCGGTTCTGTGGCTGAGCGCCATATGGTTCGTAACGTCATTTGCATTGCAGGGTGCCCATACGTTGGGCTGGATCGATTGGGGTTTTTCGAACTGGCGCCCGATACTTTATGCCTATTTTCTCTGGGCCGCAGTTCTCTGCGTCACCCGCGTCGTCATTTACGGCGAGTCGGGCAAGAAGGCGCTTTTTGTTCTACCGGCCGCGCTTTTCGTTGTGTCGATGGTGGTATTCCCGCTGATCTTTGCGCTCTGGATCGGCTTTTCTGATTGGAACCTCGCCTCTTCGGCCGGGCGGCGCTTCAACGGGTTCGACAATGTACGCCGGATGATCACCGATCCGTTCTATGGCAATGCCCTGCTCAACATGATCCTTTATTGCCTGGCGATCGTCGTCGAATACGCAATCGCGTTCGGCCTGGCGTTGCTCCTCAATCAGGAAATCCTTGCCCGCAAGTTCTGGCGCGTCACCTTTCTGGTGCCCTTGATGTTGTCGCCGGTCGCGGTGAGCTGGATGGTCGGCAAGTCGATGATGGAAACCCGCTTCGGCCCGGTCGCGCGGTTCGCCCGCTGGCTCGGCTGGGAAAATCCCTCCTTCTTCGGCGATCCGCTCGTGGCGCGGCTTTCGATCATGATTATGGATGCCTGGACCTTCATTCCGTTCATGATGATCATGCTGCTCGCCGGACTGCAGGGCCTGTCGCGGGAAGTGCTGGAGGCGGCCGAAGTCGATGGTGCCACCAGGTGGCAACGCTTTTGGAAGGTGATTTTCCCGCTCATGCTGCCGGTTTCGGTAACGGCGGTGATGATCCGCATCATCTTCAAGCTCAAGCTCGCCGACATCATCATTACGGTGACATCGGGAGGTCCCGGCGGGGCGACCGATTCCGTCACCAGTTTCATCTATCGCGAATATCGCGACCGTTCAAATGTTGGATACGGCACCCTTCTCGCGCTCGTCTATCTGGTGATCATCGTTTTCGGCATGACCGGGCTGATGAAGATTTCCGACCGTATCGTGAAGCGCATGACAGGAAGGCTCTGATGGTTCGGATCGATTTCGAAAAATACGCGCGCGGTCAGCGCATTCGTTGGTGGGCCATGCGTTTCGCCATCTACGGCCTGCTGGTCACCTGGGCATTTGTCTGCATTTTCCCGCTGTTCTGGACGGTCTCGACCTCGTTCAAGACAGCGGCTGACGTCATGCGCGGCAACCTGATCCCCTGGTTCAATTTTGCCCCCAACTGGCTTGGCTGGCGCTCGCTCGGGCTCTCCCCGGATACGATTTTCCAGATCTCGACCGTGCGCGACGAGTTCATGCGCAGGCTCTGGAACAGCGTCATCATTTCGGTCGCGGCATCGGCTCTTGCGGTCGTGCTCGGATCGCTCGCGGCCTATGGCCTCAGCCGTTTTTCGTACAAGTTCGGCCATATGCGCAACTCCGACATTTCGTTCTTCTTCTTGTCGCAGCTCATAATGCCGCCCGTCGTTCTCGCCCTGCCGTTCCTCGTTCTCTACAAGGAACTGGCGCTGCTGGACACTTATGTGGGAATGATCGCCGTCTATACACTGATGGTCCTGCCGATTGTCGTCTGGATCATGCGCGACCAGTTCGCCACGGTTCCGGTTGAGCTCGAGGAGGCAGCGCTTGTCGACGGACTGTCGATCTGGGGCGCGTTTGCCCGCATCATCGTGCCGCTCGTTCTGCCGGGCATGGTGGCCGCCTTTCTGCTGGCGCTGATCCTGTGCTGGAACGAATATTTCTTCGCCGCGCTGCTGACTTCCACCAATACCAATACATTGCCGGTGATGATTGCCAGCCAGACGGGCAGCCAGGGCATCAATTGGTGGTCGATGGCCGCTCTTTCCACCGCCGGCATCCTGCCACTGGTTGTTGTCGGCGTCATGCTGGAAAAGCACATCATCGCCGGGATGACCGCGGGAGCGGTAAAGTAGCAGCGGGACGTTCGAAAATGTCAAAGATGCCTACAATCAAGGATGTCGCCGAGTATGCGGGCGTATCAGTGGGCACCGTTTCGCGCGTGCTGTCGGGCGAAGCCGCGGTCAAACCTGTGCTGCGCGAAAAGGTCAGCGCCGCCATTTCTGCGCTCGGATACCGGCCGAATGTGACCGCGAGAGCGTTGCGCACCAGCAAAACCGACGTCATTGGTCTCGTCGTTCCCGACATCACCAATCCGTTCTTCGCGCAACTTGCTGCAAGCGTCGAGCGCGCCGCGCTCGAATGCGGGCATAGCCTCATGCTGGCTAGTTCGCATGACGATCGCGAGGCGGAGCAGAGCCACGTTTTCGCGTTCCTCGACCGGTCGGTGCGTGGCATCATCGTGGTGGCTTCGAGCGACGGTTCGGGCCTCCCCTTGGAGGGAGCGGTTCCAATCATATCGCTGGACCGGCGCTTCGGCACCTTTCCCTTGGTGTCGACCAACCATGCGCAAGCTGCCGCGCTGATTGCAGACCATCTCTATGGGTTGGGCCATCGCCACATCGCCTACATCGCTGGGCCACCCGACACGGAGGCGGGGCGCATGCGTAAAGAGGGCTTTGTCGGCCGCATTGACCTGTTTGGAAAGACCGGCGAGGCTGTTGAACTGGAAATCGCGTATGGCAAATTCGACTATGAGTCCGGTGAGAAAGTTGCCCGCAACCTGCTGTCGCGCCCACCACAGGATCGACCCACGGCAATCGCGGCCGCCAGCGACCAGCAGGCCATCGGCGCGCTACGCGCTGCACGCGACCTAAAGATCGACGTGCCGCGCAAGCTGTCCGTGACGGGGTTCGACGACATTTCGCTCGCTAACCTCGTCGTGCCACGGCTGACAACCATACGCCAGCCGGCCGACACGCTGGCACGGCGGGCGGTCAGCCTTCTCCTTGAAGAGCCGCCAGGCACAGGAGACGAGATGATCGACGGATCGCTGATCGTGCGGGGCTCGAGTGGCCCGTGCGCGCAGCCCAAGGTCGCCGGGCATAAAAATTGATGCAAGGCCGGCACTGCCGCCATTATAAGGGATGGAAAGATCAAATGCTCAAGGGAATCAGGGCCGAACTCAACGGCGATATTCTTCAAGCACTTTGCAACATGGGACACGGCGACTATCTCGTCATCTCCGACACGAACTTTCCGTCGGATTCGATCGCCCGCCAGACGCGTCTGGGTAGGCTTCTGACGATGGAAAACATTTCCGCGCCGCAGGCGATAGATGCGGTCCTCTCCGTCTTCCCGCTGGACACCCCGATTCAGCCTTCGGCGGGGCGCATGGAAGTGATCGGCAAGCCTGACGAAATCCCGCCGATTCAACAGGAAGTCCAGGTCATCGTCGATCGCGCCGAAGGCAAGTCATCGCCCATGTATCCGGTCGAGCGGATGACGTTCTACGACATCGCCAAAAAAGCCTATTGTGTGATCGCAACGGGAGAACTGCGATTTTATGGATGCTTCCTTCTGACCAAGGGCGTCATCCCGGCGGATGAGGCGGTCAGATGAGCGGGAAAAGCGGAATCGTCATTCTGGGTATTTTTGCCGCCGACACCGCCTATAAGGCCAAGCGCCTGCCCCATATTGCCGAGACGCTGATGGGGTCGGGCTTCACGCTTGGGCCGGGAGGCAAGGGCTCCAACCAGGCAATAGCCGCGGCAAAGGCCGGCGGCACGGTAACCTTCATCTCTCGGGTCGGCAACGACCCGTTCGGCGAGATGGCCCTTGCGGCCTATGCCGTGGCCGGCGTCAAAGCCAATGTGATGAAGATGGACGGCGTTTCCAGCGGTGCTGCCTTCATCTTCGTCGACGAAATGAGCGGCGACAATGCCATCATCGTCGCGCCGGGTGCTGCTGGTCTAATCGGCATAGAAGATGTCGATGCGAACCGGGCGGAGATCGAAAGCGCCGCCATTTTTATGACCCAGCTTGAACAACCGCTCGACGCGGCTGTCCATGGCCTGACGATGGCGAAAAGGGCAGGGGGCACCACGATTTTCAATCCGGCGCCCGCCCGCACGCTACCGGACAGCATCTATGGCCTGTGCGATTTCATCGTTCCAAACGAGGTGGAGGCGGCCGAATTGGCGGGGCATGCGATCGAAACGGATGACCAGGCACGAGCCGCGGCCCGTACCCTGCTGGATCGCGGAGCGAGAGCGGTCATCATCACCCTCGGTGCACGCGGCGCTTTCTATCACACGGCCGGTCAGAGCGAATTTGTACCCGCCTTTTCTGCGGGCAACGTCGTCGACACTACGGGCGCTGGCGATGCCTTCCTGGGCGGCTTCGCGACAGCGATCTCCGAAGGATATGCGCCGATCGAGGCCGTCCGCTTCGGTTGCGCGACGGCGGCAATCGCCGTGACCCGGCCAGGCACGGCCCCCGCCATGCCTTCGCGCGCCGAGATCGACGCCTTGCTGCGCTAGGAGTTCGTGCCAGGCTCGCGGGCGCATCAGCCAAAGAATGAGGCTGACAGGCCCCGGTTTAACGAAGCTCAAACTAGTGTTGTCGTATGACAGCTTCGTTACATAGCTTGGAAGGTGGATCCAGCGCGGTGAATGGCAATTGGACGCAATTCGGTGGCAACCTTTCATTCGTGTGCCTGGCGATCTCGCTGTGGGCGCTTTTTTCCATCCAGTTTCAGCGCCGTGCCTTCAGGCAGGAAAAAATCGCCTTCGGAATCATAGCCGGCGGCGCCTCCATCGGATCCATATTGCTGGCCGTTGAATTCCATCCCGGCATCTATGTCGACCTGCGCTTTTCGCCACTTGTATTGGCCGGCATGTTCGGGGGGCCGATCGCGGCGGCTTTTGCCGCAGCGCTGGCGATTGCCTTTCGTTTTGCCGTCGGCGGTACGGCGATGGTCGACGGGATCATCACAATGGCCATCGCCACCGGTATCGGTTTGGCCGGTCATGTCTGGACCCGCAAGAGATCTCCGGGACCGATGGATGTTGCGCTGCTGAGCCTGGCACTCGGCTTTGCATTGGTCCTGTCGATGGCTATGCTTCCCACCTTGGTGAATGCCCATGTGCTGGCCGGCGTCGGTTTTCCCCTGGCCGTATTGAATTGCCTGGCGACCGTTCTGGGCGGTTTCGTTCTCCTGAAGACGCAGCAATGGGAGTTGGAACGAAGCATATTGGTGACCGCATTTTCGCAGTCACCCGACTATCTCTATGTGAAGGACCGAAACAGCCGGTTCATCACCGTCAATGAAAACATGACCCGCCTCTTCCGTTTCAGGACGACGGCGGAGATGATCGGATTGTCGGATTTCAATCTGATGTCGCGACCACTCGCCGAGGAATTATATCATCTCGAGCAGCAGGTCATTGACACCGGGGTGCCGCTGATCGATTCCACCGAGCGTATCGAAGGCAGATTTCTGCTCGCCTCCAAGGTTCCGCTGAGGGACAAGCAGGGGCGTGTGATCGGCCTCGCAGGCGTAACGCGAGATGTTACGGAGCGCACCGCCCTGGAGCGGGAATTGCGCGAAAGCAAGAACCTGCTCTCGCATGCGATGGCCGGCATGTCCGATGGCATCGCCATGTACGACAGCAGAGGGTTTATCCTCTTTTGCAATGATCAGTATCGCAATGCGTTCCCGCTCTCCGGAGAGGCCCGCGTGGTCGGCGCCCATATCAGCGACATCCTGCGCCGCGTCGCCGAAACCGGTGAGCGGCCCGGTGTTCCGGAAGGGGATGTGGAGGAGTGGATCAAGGCTGCTACTGCTTCACTGCACAGCAACAAGGACGAAGAAGTTCAGCTTCATAACGGCGACTGGCGCAGCATCCGGACAAGGCTTGCGGAAGACGGTGCGGCAATGGCTGTGGTCTCGGACATCACGGCGACGAAGCAGGCAGAAATCGCACTCAGGCTATCGGCGGAACAGCTGAAAAATCTTGCCGAGACCGATGGGCTGACCGGCATGGTCAACCGCCGGGCCTTCGACGAAGCTTTCGCACGTGAGACGGCAGGCAGCGCCCGGAAGAACACGCCGTTCAGCCTTCTGATGGTCGATATCGACCGGTTCAAAGCCTATAATGACACCTATGGCCACCCCGCCGGCGACCAATGCCTGCGTGTCGTCAGCATGTGTTTGCGCCAGTCGGTCAGCCGACCGGCGGATATCGTTGCCCGCTACGGTGGAGAGGAATTCGTGGTGTTCCTCCCCGACACCAGCGCCAAAGGAGCAATGATCGTTGCCGAGCAGTTCGCTCGTCGCCTGGCCCAAGAGAGTATCGTTCATTCCGGCAGCGAATTCGGAAGGGTGACGGCCAGCATCGGCGTATCCTGCGCGACGGGAGCGGTCCTGCGGGCCAACCCGAACCGTCTCCTGACCGAGGCCGACGCCGCCCTCTACGACGCCAAAACGCAAGGCCGCAATCGCATTATGGCCCATTCGCCCAGCGGCGAACGGCACGAGATAAAGGAAGCTGGCTAGGCCGCTCTATCAACGGACGCGGCCAAATCTGCTCATCCTGTTTTTTCTGTCGAACCATCGCGCCAGCGCCCCGGATGGTTTATTCACTTCGGCAATGCACGGCCATTATCGCCGCATCGCGCGCTTCCTGGTGTCGGACGGATATTCCCCGTATGTCGTTTTATAAACCGCGGAAAACCGGCCGAAATGAAAGAAACCCCATTTGAGGCAGACGGCCTTCATGGTGTCCTTGCTCTCTGGATCGAGCAAATCCTGGCGCGCTGCGCGCAGACGGAGCGTCAGCAGGTATGCTGCGGGAGAGGTATCCCTGAAGGCACGAAAACCGGTTTCCAGCGCCCGACTGGATACGCCCGCCGCTTCGGCCACCTTCGGCATGGTGATCGGCTGATCGATATTGGCGTGCATGAATTCGATCGCCTTGCGGACATGCCGGGGTGCGATCAGGGCAGGCCCGTTCTCCAGGAAATGCGACAGCCGGTGAGGCACCAGGCGTACGACCAGATCGGCCAGCGCCTGCGTCAGGTGCGCCATGGCAATCGGCGACTGCAGCAAGGGGCCATCGTCGCGCATGCCCTGGATGATCGTTTCCGTGAGGCTGCCGATCATCCGGCCGGCCGGCTTGGATAGATCGAGTTCTGGCAGCAGGTCGAGAGAGCCGCTGAAGGGCATCTCGAAGGTCTGGCCGATCGTCTGCAGGATGACGGGCCAGTTGACCAGCAGCTCGTCGATGACGTTCGCTTGCCCGTGCATGATGACGCTGTTGGGTTCGAAATTATTGTAAAGAAGCAGTTTTCCTTGCCCGGCCTCGGCGACGCGGGGGCCATAGGTGACCCCCATACCGCCGCTGCGTGGCACAACGATCGACAGATACTCCGCCGTATCGACGGTCGGCTCGATATTGAACTGAAACTCGGCCTCATGATAACCGGTGAGCAGTACCGCATCGTCAGTCGCGGCAAAATCCAATCCCCAGTGGAACTCCTGAGCCCGGCCGACAGGCTCTGCATCGAATGCGCCAAAAGCGCCTCCGAGGGTTTCGACCATGTTGTCGAAGGACGAGCCGCGAAATCGAAATGAGAATTGCGGCGCGCTATTTTCCGACATGCTGCCCCCATTGTTCAACGTGGCTGCGTTGACTTGTCCTTCTCAACCGCTCGCAGATTTCGACGCGACACGCGATCCGTGTCGACGGATTGATGTGCGTACCTCTATTGGCCCCGCCGGTCGCCATCGATCGGTGTCCTCCGCTTTGTCAGCGCCTGCGGGCGGGAGTAATGGGCGATGCTTGGCTATATCTTAGCCGAACGGGGCCTGGAACGCAGCACGCCTCGGCGGAGCATGTGGATATCCGCGTGGTATCGGCAGAGAGATCAGCACCATGTGCAAGTCGACACAGGTCGAGTTCGAGCGTGGCATGCGTCAAGGAAACCAAGCGGTTAAATGCATTTGTCGACAGATCCAATCCGGTCAGCTCTCCGCAGCCTGAAGCCAGGAACTGGCAGACCTTTGAACAATAGGCAAGCCTTCGCACCACCTGCTATAATGATAAGCCGGTGATGAAACGATTACGCAGAGGGGCAATTTTATAGGGTGTATCCGTGAGGCCACGAAAGGCACAAACGCTACGGTCTGGCCTTGATGCGCATCATCATCTGAAGCTATGGAAAACGCCCCAATCCGGGATCTGCGCAGTCGCCTGCCGAAGGTTCTATAGTGGACCGCTTATAGCCTTCGGCAAGCAGACAGGCATGCAGGCATACGCACGGGATGGGGTGCGTATGTATGATCCCTTCCATCCTTTTTTGGGGGGTGATGGGTGGAGGGGCTTGGCTCTGGGACCGTGAACCATCATGGTTTGGTCGAAAATCATCTTATTACTCCGTGGCGATGGAGCAATTGCCGGCGCCCGATAAAGTCGGCTAAGCGGCTTTTCGCGACGCAGTCTGGACTGGCCTTGCGCAAAATGTATACGCAAGCGCTGGCGAGAGGTTGTTCGTGCGCGGCTTGCGGACACAGGAAGAGGTCGATTAGGGCGTAGCGGGAGCGGGCGTCACAGCTCCAAGGCAGCTCGCCTATCCTCATAGAAGGCATAGGGCGCCTGGCGCGGGGCGGCGCAATCTCCGATCTCTATGACATCGATACTCTGCGAGCGCAATTCCTCGCCCAGCCAGTTCGCGGACGCATCGGTGGTGGCCAGCACCAGGCTGTCGCCTTCCTCGAAGAAATGCTCACTGGTGTTGTTATCGAGTAGGCTGACGCCATTCCAGCACGCTGTCGGGCAGCCTGCACGAATCCGTCGATGATTTCCCAGATCTCGGCCTCGCTCATGGCATGCGAGCCGTCGCTGTCGTGATAGCTCGGCAAGCCGGACGGAGACCGATGCGAGCGGTATGAGCTATCGGAATCCCCATGCGCGCCGACATGAGCTGGCGACGTGCCTGAATCGGTGTCGCCAGCAAACGGAAAGACGGCCGCATCTGGAGCGTCAGAGGGCGACCGACAGGGCACTATCGCGTCGGGGGGCAACCTCCTGCGAATTCACCATCGCGCCCGCGAGCTGCCGGAAAGTGACAAGCCCCAATGTTTCCCCGGAGGGCGAAACGACCCTGGCATCGCCCTCTGGCGCCGATGCCAGCATTCGGACGGCCTCTTCGACGGTCGTGCCTGCCGCAATCGCCAGTCCAACCGGCGCCGCACCGGAGTGCAGCGGCGTCATGACGGCTTCGACATGGATGACCCGGCCTCGATTGACCTCCTTGACGAAGTTGGCGATGTATTCGTCCGCCGGACGCAGAACGATGTCCTGGCTGGTGCCCTGCTGGATGACTTCGCCGTCGCGCAGGATGGCAATCTGGTCGCCCAGGCGAAGTGCTTCATCGAGATCGTGGGTGATGAAGACGATAGTTTTTTTGATCTCTTTTTGAATGTTGAGAAGCACCGTCTGCATGTCCGTGCGGATCAAAGGATCGAGCGCCGAATAGGCTTCATCCATCAGAAGGACCGGCGCGTCGTTGGAAAGGGCGCGCGCCAGGCCGACGCGCTGCTGCATGCCGCCGGAAAGCTGGTTGGGATATCTTTGCTCGAAGCCCTTCAGGCCGACCCGCTCCAGCCAGCGCATGGCGATGTCGGTCGCTTTCGCGCGCTCCACGCCCTGCACTTCGAGGCCGAAGATGGTGTTGTCGAGAACATTCCGGTGCGGCAGAAGCGCGAACTTCTGAAACACCATCGCCGTCTGGTGCCGACGAAACGCCCGCAATTCGGTCTCGTTCATCTTCACGACATCGACGCCGTCGACCAGCACTTCGCCGGCGGTTGGATCGATCAGACGATTGATGTGGCGGATGAGCGTCGATTTCCCCGACCCCGAAAGGCCCATGACTACCTGGATGCGGCCGGAGGGAATCTCGACATTGATATCCCTCAGGCCCAGCACGTGACCGTGCTTTTCGTTGAGTTCGGTCTTTGACATTCCCTTCTGGACGGCATCGACATGCGCGGAGGGGTTGGGACCGAAGATCTTGTAGAGATGGCGGATCTTGATGCCGCCGAAACGCTGATCAGCCATGGACGATCTCCCGATGCTTCTGGAGCCTCTTGCCATACGCCTGGCTGACTCGGTCGAAGATGATGGCGATGCCGACGATGGCAAGGCCGTTGAAAATACCCAGGGTGAAATACTGGTTTGCAATCGCCTTCAGCACCGGCTGGCCGAGGCCCTGGACGCCGATCATCGATGCGATGACCACCATGGCCAGCGCCATCATGATCGTCTGGTTGATGCCGGCCATGATGGTGGGAAGCGCGAGCGGCAGCTGCACCTTGAACAGCTTCTGCGCGCTCGAGGTCCCGAAGGCATCGGCTGCCTCCAGCACATCCTTGTCGACCAGCCGGATGCCGAGGTCCGTTAGCCTTATCATCGGCGGAATGGCGTAGATGACGACGGCGATCAGTCCCGGCACCTTGCCGATGCCGAGCAGCATGACGACAGGGATGAGATAGACGAAACTGGGCATGGTCTGCATGACGTCGAGGATCGGATTGATCACGCGCTGCAGCCGGTCGGAACGTGCCATGAATATTCCCATCGGAATGCCGATGGCGATGGAAAGAACCGTGCAGACGAAGATCATCGAGACCGTCCGCATCGTATCGTCCCACATGTCGAAATAGCCGATCAGCAGCAGCGTCACCAGACAGCCGAAGACGACCTTCAGGCTGCGGCTCCCAAGCCATGCGATGGCTAGGATGATCGCGGTGATGATCGGCCACGGCGTCTGCGTCATGAACCGTTCGGCGGCGATGAGGAAATGCTGCAGCGGAATGAAGAGGGTTTCGATGCCGTCGCCGTAGGCGCGGGTAAATCCGCGAAAGCCGTCATCGATCGCCTTCTTCAAATTGCGAAGCGCGTCGTCATCCATATGTGGGAATTTATAAAACCATTCCATTCGGATCCCCTTTTTCTTCAAAGAGCCGCTGCAGTCTTTTTGATTTTATCGGCTGTGAGAGGCGGTGCGCTTTTCGCGCACCGCGATAGTCAATGTTAAAGCGCAGCTTCGATCTTCGTGGCCGCCTCAGGCGAGACCCACTTGGTCCAAAGGTCCTTGTTTTCCTTCAGGAAGTGCTTGGCGCCGTCTTCACCAGTTGCCTGGTTGTCGGTCATCCACGACATCAGCTTGTTGACCGTGTCATTGCTCCAGGAGCGCTTCGCCAGATAGCCCATGACCTCAGGCCCGACCTTTTCCGAAAAGGGCTTGGCAACCAGGGTGACGACATGATCGACCGGCCAGGCATTGGGCTTCGGGTCGGCGCAATCGGCGACGGTGATGCAACGCTTCCATTCGGCGGCATCCTGCGGCACCCCGGCTTCGAGCTTGACCATCTGATACTTACCGAGCAGCGCGGTCGGCGCCCAGTAGTAACCGGCCCAGCCTTCCTTGCGCTCGTAAGCCTTGGCGATTGAACCATCGAGACCGGCGGCCGAGCCGGTATCGACGAGGGTGAAGCCCGCCTTCTCGGCTTCGAAGGCCTTGTAGAGCTGCGAGGTGACGACAGTGCCACCCCAGCCCTGCGGGCCGTTGAAGATGGCGCCCTTCTTCGCGTCTTCGGGATCGGGGAAGAGTTCCGGATGCTTCAGCACGTCGCCGATGGTCTTGATATCGGGATGAGCGTCGGCGAGATATTTCGGAATCCACCAGCCCTGCACGCCGCCATCCGGCAGTGGAGAACCGACCTGAACGATGCGGCCTTCTTCCGTGCCCTTCTTGACGACGTCGGGGAGAAGATCGATCCAGGCTTCGGGCGCGATATCCGGCTGGCCTTTTTCGGCCATGGAGGTGATCGTCGGGACGGTGTCGCCAACGGTGATGTCAGCGCTGCAGCCATAGCCTTCGTTCAGGATGAACTTGTCCAGGTTTGAGAGAACTTCGGCGCTCTGCCAGTTCATGCTGGCGATGGTCACGCTGCCGCATTCGGCGGCGCTGGCGAAAGACGCTCCGCCAATCAGGCCGAATGTCAGACATGTCGTTGCGAGTAGTTTTTTCATTGTCGTTCCCTCTGTTTAGCGGCTGGTCTTGCCGAGCGGGGTGCCGCAGTGCCCGCCCCAACGGTCGTCAGGAAACCTTTCCCATACTCACCGATTTCTCAAATGCCGCCGACAAACCCTTGGCGATCGACGCGTCGAATCCCGCAGCGCGCATGCTTTCGATGGCCGCCGCCGTCGTACCGCGATAATCGAGAAAGGTCTGAACGACGTCTTCGGGACTTTCGTCGCGGCGCTCCAAAAGGCGACCGGCGCCTGTCATCACCGTATTGACGGCGCGGCGCGCAATCTCCGCCGGCAGGCCGCGGGCGACGGCGTCATCCATCATGGCAGCCGCAAGCAGCGCCGGCAACGCCGGTCCGGAGCCGGAAAGGCCGGTGAGGTAATCGATGTCGCTTTCCCTTGCGACCTCGTCCTGCGATCCGCAGGCCTCGAAAATGGCGCGGACGACGGCCCGGTCATTTTCCGTGACCTCGCTTGTGCCGATCCACGGCGTATAGGACTTAGCCACTTCGGCAGCCGCATTCGGCAGGGCGCGGACGACACGGCCGGTCTTGTGGTGTTGCGAAAGGGCGGCGAGACCAATCCCCGCCATCACCGAAATGACGAGCTTGCCGCCGGCATCGACATCAAGGGGATGCCAGTCATCAGGACGGACTGAGAGGAAGATCACGTCCGAGCGGTCGGCCAGCGCCTGATTGTCGGCCGTCCAGAAAGAATTCAAGAAACGATCCGGCTGTTTACCGCGATAGGAGAGAGAGAGCTTTCGAGGCTCTAGCAAACCCGCGTCGAGGATCGAGGCGGCGATGGCTCCGCCAAGCCAGCCGCTGCCGCCAATAATACCGATCCTCAAGGAAACGCTCATCTCGGCTTTCCTCTAATCGGGCTTGTGGCCATGCCGGGAGAAGAAGCGATCGAGCTCCCTCTGCTGCGGCACTTCGCCCGTGTAGATCGCGATATATTCGGGAATCCGTTTCATGCGGACGGCGAGTTCCTCCCTTGATTGCATGGAGATGTATCCGATCTGGACGAGGTAAGTTGTACGCGCTCTGACATCCGATGTCGTTTCTGGTAACCCGAACCGCATGAACATGCGCTTGAGCGCCTCCAGCCGAATCTGATCGGCCTTCTGGACCTCTGCGAGAAGCTCGTCGGACTGCAGCGCCCAACTGCGCACGGCAAATTCGAACTTCGCGTCGAACAGATCGTTGTCGAGCCAGCAATCGAAGACATTGAGCATCGCTTCGGCGAGCGATTCCGCATAAGCCTCAGATCGCTTGACGATGTTGCCGGTGTTTTTGTCGCGCCATAGCGCCACGAGTGCACTCAACAGCTCCTCCCGATCCTTGAAGAACCAGTAGAAGCTCGTGCGCGAGAGATTTAGCTTTTTCGCCAGCGGCAGAATTTTCACCGAATCCACGCCGGACTCCAGCAGTGAGTGGTAAGCTGCTTCCAGCCATCCTTCCTGTGATCCGCGCCAACCGGTGTCGTTCAAAGCCTGATCCATAGGTTATCTCCTATCAAATTCCGAGGTCGCGCACAAGAAAAATGTACAGAAGTGTCAAAAATAACGACCATAATGTTTTCAATATTGACACATATGTACATTACGCCTAGCGTTTCCTCTGGTATTTTTAATCGGAACCGCGGCCCATGTCGAACGATCCTCTCCTTCAGCCCTATCAGCTCAAGCACTTGAAGTTGCGTAACCGTATTATCGTCACCTCCCACGAGCCGGCCTATCCCGAAGACGGTATGCCGAAGGAGAAGTATCGTGCCTACACGGTGGAGCGGGCAAAGGGCGGAGTGGCATTGACGATGACGGCGGGCTCGGCTGCGGTGTCCAGGGATAGTCCGCCGGTTTTCAACAATCTGCTGGCTTACAAGGACGAAATCGTTCCGTGGATCAGGGAAATGACCGACGCCGTGCACGAAGAGGGGGCGGCGATCATGATCCAGCTCACCCATCTCGGCCGGCGCACACGCTGGGACAAGGGCGACTGGCTGCCGGTTGTCGCCCCATCGCATCATCGCGAGGCATCCCATCGTGCCTTTCCGAAGAAGTTGGAAGATTGGGATATCGAGCGCATCATCAAGGATTTCGCCGACGCAGCCGAACGCATGAAGGCGGGCGGTATGGACGGCGTCGAACTCGAGGCCTACGGCCACTTGATCGACCAGTTCACGTCGCCGCTCACCAACGAGCTCGATGGTCCCTATGGCGGCTCGCTCGACAACCGGCTGCGTTTCTGTTTCGATGTGTTCAAGGCGATCCGGCAGAGGGTCGGGGACGAGTTCATCCTGGGCGTGCGCTACACGGCCGACGAATGTCTTCCGGGCGGCACCGGCAAGGCCGAAGGCATCGAAATCTCCAGGCGCCTCAGGGACAGCGGCCTTATCGACTACCTGAACGTAATCCGCGGTCACATCGATACCGACGCTGGCCTGACCGACGTGATCCCGATCCAGGGCATGGCGAATTCGCCGCATCTCGATTTCGCCGGCGAAATCCGCGCCGCGACAGACTTCCCGACTTTCCACGCCGCGAAGATCCCTGATGTCGCCACCGCGCGCCATGCGATCGCCTCCGGCAAGGTCGATATGATCGGCATGACCCGCGCCCACATGACCGACCCGCACATCGTCCGCAAGATCATCGAGAAGCGGGAAGAGGACATTCGTCCCTGCGTCGGCGCCAATTACTGTCTCGACCGCATTTATCAAGGCGGGGCCGCCTACTGCATCCACAATGCCGCCACCGGCCGCGAACTGACCATGCCGCATATGGTGGCGAAGGCCGACGCCAGGAAAAAGGTCGTCATCGTCGGCGCCGGCCCGGCCGGTCTGGAAGCAGCGCGCGTTGCCGGAGAACGCGGCCACCAGGTGGTCGTTTTCGAAGCGGCGAACAATCCCGGCGGCCAGATCCGGCTCACCGCCCAGAGCGAGCGCCGAAAGGAAATGATAAGCATCATCGACTGGCGCATGAGCCAGTGCGAGAAATACGACGTCACCTTCCATTTCAACACCTGGGCGGAAGCTCACTCGATCGAAGCCGAGAATCCCGATGTCGTCATCATCGCGACGGGCGGTTTGCCGCATACCGAGGTTCTCTCGAGCGGCAACGAGCTGGTGGTCTCGTCATGGGACATCATCTCCGGCGACGTGAAGCCTGGAACCAACGTGCTGATCTTCGACGATGCCGGCGACCATGCCGGCCTTCAGGCGGCGGAGTTTCTGGCCAAGGCCGGCGCCAAGGTCGAGATCATGACGCCGGACCGGTCCTTCGCGCCCGAAGTTATGGCCATGAACCTGGTGCCCTATATGCGCTCGCTTCAGAAGCACGACGTGACCTTCACCGTCACCTATCGCTTGGAAGCTGTCGAGAAAAGCGGCAATCAGCTCGTCGCTCATGTCGGCAGCGATTATGGCGGGATTGCCCGGCAGCACAGCTTCGACCAGATCGTCGTCAACCATGGGACCATCCCGCTCGACGAGCTCTATTTCGAGCTGAAACCCAGCTCGAGCAATCTCGGCGAGATGTCGCACGACCAGCTTCTTTCCGGGGAACCTCAATCCGTCATTCGCAATCCCGAGGGCAAGTTCCAGCTGTTTCGGATCGGCGATGCTGTCGCTGCGCGCAACACGCATGCCGCCATCTATGACGGCCTGCGCATCGCCAAGGATATATGATCGCAAGAGGGGCCGCTCGCCGGCCGCTCATTTCGGGGGGATGACATGAGTTTACGCGGAGAAAGCCTGCAGCTTTTCGTGGATGCGGCGTCTGCCGCTTTCGACCAATTCGCAAGGGCGCCGGAAGCACGCCGCTCGATCGGTCAGTTTTTTGCGGCGTTGGAACGGCGGGGAGCCGCACGTGCGGGAGAGGGAAGCCGGTTGCCGGTGTGTCATCACCTCGATCTGGCGCTCGCGATCGATACGTCCTATCCTTCGCTGACGGGATTAATCGAGGCCTTCAAAGGCATCGAGCCGATGCTTGAATGGCGTCGGCGCACCAAGTATGACCACACGGCCGACGACAATTTCGTCGATGGGCATGCCAATGCCATGATCATCGGCCCGGGAGGATTGGAGGAGCGGAACGACCTGTGGCTCGGTGTGACGTTAATGGCGCCTCAGGTGCGCTATCCGGACCATGACCATGCGCCCGAGGAAGTCTATCTGGTGCTTTCCGAGGGAGAGTTTCAGCAAGGGGAAGGGGACTGGTTTTCGCCTGGTATCGGCGGATCGTTCTACAATATCCCTGGAATCAAACATGCCATGAGGTCGGTGGGCACACCGCTCTTCGCCTTCTGGGCGCTGCTTGCCGAACGGCCGCACTGACGGCCGGCAGTCTAGGAAATAAAAGGGGTTTTGCAAATGAAGATTCTCGTACCCGTAAAACGGGTCGTCGACTACAACGTGAAGATCCGGGTGAAGCCGGACGGCACGGGTGTCGAGCTTGCCAATGTGAAGATGTCGATGAACCCGTTCGACGAAATCTCGGTGGAAGAGGCGCTGCGGCTGAAGGAAGCCGGCAGGTGCGAGGAAGTGATCGTCGTTTCGATCGGTCCGGCCAAGGCCGAAGAGACGCTGAGGACCGCCCTTGCCATGGGCGCCGACCGGGCGATCCTGGTCGAGACCGACGATGCCGTCGAGCCGCTCGCCGTCGCCAAGATCCTCAAGGGCATCGTTGATGCCGAGCAGCCGGGTCTTGTCATCGTCGGCAAGCAGGCGATCGACGACGATTCGAACCAGACCGGCCAGATGCTGGCAGCACTGCTGGGGTCCGCCCAGGCCACCTTCGCCTCGAAGATCGAAATCGCTGACGGCAAGGCTGAGGTCACCCGCGAAGTCGATGGCGGCCTGCAGACGATCGAGATCACGCTGCCGGCGGTCATCACCTCGGACCTCAGGCTGAACGAACCGCGTTATGCCTCGCTGCCGAACATCATGAAGGCGAAGAAGAAGCCGCTCGACAAGAAGAGCCCGGCCGATTTCGGTGTCGACACCACGCCGCGGCTGAAGGTTCTGAAGACCGAGGAACCGTCGGGCCGCAAGGCCGGTGTCAAGGTCAAGTCGGTCGCCGAACTGGTCGACAAGCTCAAAAACGAAGCCGGCGTGCTTTAAGCCATGAAAGAGAGAACACCATCATGACTATTCTTCTTCTGGCCGACCACGACAATCAAAGCCTTTCCGACCAGACCGCCAAGGCGCTGACGGCGGCAAGCCAGATCGGCGGCGACGTCCATGTTCTGGTCGCCGGCAAGGGCGCCAAGGCAGCCGCCGATGCCGCGGCAAAACTCTCCGGCGTCGCCAAGGTGCTGCTGGCCGAAAGCGACGAACTTGCCAACAATCTGGCCGAACCGCTTTCCGACCTGATCGTTTCACTGGCGGGTGCCTACGACACGATCATCTCGGCTGCCACCTCGACCGGCAAGAACGTGTTGCCGCGCGTCGCTGCCCTGCTTGATGTCGCCCAGGTCTCGGAGATCATCGAGGTGATCTCATCCGACACCTTCAAGCGGCCGATCTATGCCGGCAATGCCATTCAGACGGTGCAGGCAAGTGATGCGAAGAAGGTGA
>NZ_JABDWD010000024.1:0-84136 GCF_019685115.1 Rhizobium sp. NZLR11
CTGTTCACGGTAACCTGCCTTGTGCGTGCGATTGGAACCAAGCGACTATTCGGTCGTACGTGACGATGACGAAGATCCCAGGCTCATCCACGGTTGTAACCAGAGGGGGAACGGGCGACTTCGTCACCCCTCTGGCCGGGTGGCCACCCGGCCAGAGGCTCAATCGCTTCCATCGCACAAAATCTCTAACGTGCAGATACAAGGGGCCCAAACGGCACAACGCCAAACGTCGGCATCATGAAACCTTTCGATCTGTAAGCCGTTGTCGTGCTTATGACCGGCGCTAAACTTAATCCGATATCGGTCGACGGCACCGAACCGCAGGGTTCCGAGGCGTCGCTCGACGAGAAGGCATCGACTGTCGAGGTCGTGCCGCCGCCAGATGTCATCGAACCCAGTCCGGAACTGACGCCCGAGGAGGCCGAGCAGGCACGCAAGAAGTATTTGCTCAAGCGTTTCTGGATCAGCGCCCGCCACTACTGGAGCCGCGGCGGTGACAGGCTCGCCTGGCCGTGCACACTCGGGCTGCTGGCGCTGATCGGCATCAATGTCGGTTTCCAGTATGGAATCAATCTGTGGAACCGCGGGATCTTTGACGCCATAGAGCGACACGATGCCGGCACCGTCTATTTCCTCAGCGCCGTCTTCCTGCCGCTGGTGCTCGGCACCGTCGCCGTTGTCACCACACAAGTCGCGCTACGCATGATGATCCAGCGCCGCTGGCGTTCCTGGCTGACGACCGCCGTCATCGGGCGCTGGCTGGCAAACGGCCGTTATTATCAGTTGAACCTGATCGGCGGTGACCACAAGAATCCCGAAGCGCGCATTTCGGAGGATTTGCGGATTGCCACCGAAGCCCCTGTCGATTTCATCGCCGGGGTCATTTCCGCATTCTTGGCGGCTTCGACCTTCATCGTCGTGCTCTGGACGATCGGCGGGGCATTGACGCTGCCGATCGCAGGTTTCACCGTCACCATTCCCGGCTTTCTCGTCGTCACTGCGGTTCTCTATGCCGCGATTACCTCCAGTTCGATGGCGGTCATCGGCCGGCATTTCGTCCAGGTCTCCGAGGCTAAGAATCAAACCGAAGCCGAATTTCGCTACACGCTGACGCATGTGCGCGAAAACGGCGAGAGCATCGCATTGCTCGGCGGCGAAGAGGAGGAGCGCAACGACCTCAACAAGACCTTCACCAATGTGCTCGGGCAATGGGCGCTGCTTGCCCGCCAGCACATGCGCACAACGCTTGTGTCGCATGGATCGATGCTGATTGCTCCCGTCGTGCCGGTCTTGCTGTGCGCTCCGAAGTTTCTCGAAGGCAGCATGACGCTCGGACAGGTCATGCAGGCAGCCTCGGCTTTCGCCATCGTCCAGGGCGCGTTCGGATGGCTGGTCGACAACTATCCCCGTCTTGCCGATTGGAACGCCTGTGCACGGCGCATCGCTTCGCTGATGATGTCGCTCGACGGGCTGGAGCGGGCCGAGCAGAGCGACGCGCTCGGGCGCATCAAGCACGGCGAAACGGAGGGCGAGGCGATGCTCAACCTGAACGATCTCTCCGTGTCGCTTGACGACGGCACCGCCGTGGTCACGGAAACCCAGGTGGCGATCGAACCCGGCGAGCGGGTGCTCGTATCCGGCGAATCCGGGTCGGGCAAGAGCACGCTGGTGCGGGCGATCGCCGGTCTTTGGCCGTGGGGTGACGGCAGCGTCAATTTCCACGCCGACCGACGCTTGTTCATGTTGCCGCAACGGCCCTACATCCCGTCGGGCACGCTTCGCCGCGCCGTCGCCTATCCCGGCGCCGCCGATAGCTGGACGCTGGATAAGATCAAGGAGGCCCTCGCCAAGGTGGGACTGGATTATCTGAACGACAGGATCGAGGAAGACGCGCCCTGGGACCAGACCTTGTCGGGCGGCGAAAAGCAGCGGCTCGCCTTTGCACGTCTCCTGCTGCACACCCCCGATATCATCGTGCTGGATGAAGCAACCTCGGCACTCGACGAGAAGAGCCAGGACAAGATGATGCGGATGGTGATCCATGAATTGCCTGAGGTGACCATCGTCAGCGTCGCACATCGCGTTGAACTCGAAGCCTTCCATAGCCGCAAGATCACCTTGGAGCGGCGCGAGGGTGGCGCAAAGCTCGTCAGCGATATCGATCTGATCAAGCGCACGAAAAAACGAAACTTGCTGTCACGCGTTTTGGCGAACCGCCGCTCCCAACCGAAGGCCGGCACGGCCTCGAACAAGGCAGCGCAGCCGCGGAATGGAAATTGACGTTCGCTTGGGCACAGAATTCATCGGTCGCCCACCGAAACCTCCGCGCCGGCAATCTGATCCAGATTTTCGATCAGCCGCTTGAGCAGATCGACAAACAGTGCCGCTTCCGCATCCGTAAACCCTGCCAATGCCTCGTTATTCCCTTGGAACAAGGCGGCAATCGCTTCCGGCATCCCTTCCCGTGCGGCCTTCGTCAGCACGATGCGGCTGCTGCGCCGGTCAGCCGGGTCGCGTGTCCGCGCAATCAAGCCATCCCGCTCCATGCGGGTAAGCATCTGCGCCATCGGCGGTTGCTCTGTCCTCGCAAAGCGGGCGAGATCGCGCTGCGTGCTTGCCTTGCCATCTTGCAGCGCCACCAGCACCGGCAACTGGCCAACACCGAAACCGAGCGGTTTGAGGCGTGACTCGCTCAGCCGAGCAAACCCCCGCGCCGCGAGACTGATGAGATGCCCCGGCGTCGACAGCACGTCTTCGTCCATTCCGCTTACCCTTTTTCACGCGCTTGACCACGAGATGTATATGTACGTATATATATTCAAGCACTGCATCCGACAATGCCGTTTCGACAGCGAATGTTTCAATTTCCATCGAGGGAACCGATATGCCGGAAAATGATGTTGAGATGATCAAACGCATCTATGCCCGCTTCAACGCGAGAGACATCGACGCGGTCCTTGCCGTCCTGTCCGATAATGTCGCGTGGGCCAACGGCATGGATGGCGGCCATATCCATGGTCGTGAGGCCGTGCGCGACTATTGGACAAGGCAGTGGGCTGTCATCAGCCCGCACGTCGAGCCGGTCGCATTCGAAGAAACCGAAGATGGCGCCGTCGCTGTCGAGGTGATCCAGTCGGTCTTCGACCTCGATAGCCGGCCGCTTGAGGGGCAGACCCACGGCCTGAAGGACAAGACCGTGACGCATATCTTCCGCATCGCAGGCGATGGGATTATTCGCTTCGATATCCAGGATGCCTTGTAAGCCCACATGCTCTGTAAGCTTGTACTGACTATGCCGGGGCGACCATTGATCCCTCGGCGGCCCAGCCGAACCGCCTAATGCGAGGCCGCCTCGCTTGCAACTGCCGCGCCCTTTTGGCTCCGACTAGACCCGACCGGGATCAGCCACGTTGTGAAGAAGGTCAGCACCGCGACGACGACCACGCCCCAGAAGCTCCAGTGCAGGGCTGCGTTGAAGACCGAGCGGATCGCCGGGTCGGCGGCGAGCGCAGAAAGCCCGGTCGGCTGGTTCAGCGCCTCGCGCAGGCCGGCCGCCGCCTCGCCGCCCGCATAATGATTGATGCCGGCGTTGAGGATGGCGCCGAGCACGGTGGCGCCGAGCGTATTGCCGAGGCTGCGGGCAAAGATGATCGAGGCGGTGGCGCTGCCGCGCATCGACCATTCGACGCTGTCCTGCACCAGCACGATGCTGGTGAGGCTGATCAGACCCATGCCGAAGCCCATGAAAAAGGAGCCGGCGCCGGCAAGCGCCGGCGAGCTCTCAGGTGTCAGGAACAACAGGAAACAGGCGCCGAACGGAAACAGCAGGCTGCCGACCCGCAGCGTCCGGCGGATGCCGAAGGCCCTGTAGAAGCGGCTGGAGAGCATGACGGCCAGCGGCCAGCCGACGACGAGCATGGTGAGCGTGAAGCCCGCGACAAGAGGCGAGCGGCCGAGCACGCCCTGCACATAGAGCGGCAGGATTGTCGAAAGCCCGATCAGCGCCATGCCGGCAAGCAGCGTTGCCGCATTGCTGGTGGCGATCAGCCGGCGGCTCCAGAGCGGGATCGAAATAATCGGCTCCGGCGCCCGCTTCTCCTGGGCGAGGAATAGAATGCCCGAGACGATGAAGACGGCGAAAAGCGACAGCAGGATCCAGGCGCTCGCATCGGTTTCCGTCAGCATCACCAGCAGCGCCACGATCGAGATCGAAAACAGCACCGATCCGAGATAGTCGATCTTGGCCTGCTTGTGCGCCACGTCCTCCTTGAGGAAGACCATGAAGGCGATGATCGAGATAATGCCGATCGGCAGGTTGATCCAGAAGATCCAGGCCCAGGAGATATTGTCGACGATGATGCCGCCGGCAAGCGGCCCGACGACGGCCGATGTCGCCCAGACGGTTGCCATTGCACCCTGAACGCGGCCGCGCTCCTCGAGCTTGAAGAGATCGCCGATGATGGTCATCGTCACCGGCTGGATTGCGCCCGCACCCAGCCCCTGCAGCAGCCGGAACAGCACCAGCGACATCATCGACCAGGCAAAGCCGCAGAGAGCCGAGCCGACGAGGAAGATCAGGATGCCGCCGATCAGCACCGGCTTGCGCCCAAAGATGTCGGAGAGCTTGCCGTAGATCACCGTTGTCGTCGATTGCGCCAGCAGGAAGGCCGAAAACACCCAGCTGTAATAGGAAAAACCGCCGAGCTGCCCAACGATGCGCGGCATCGCGGTTGCCACGATCGTTGCCTCGATCGCCACCATGAAGGTCGCGACCATGATGGTGGCGACGATAAGCACGCGGTTCGAGCGTTGCGCTGCATTCGACATGACGATCCTCTTCGGGTGCTCCGCAGATGCCGGGAATGTCGGCAGGCTGGCTGGGATGTGGGGCGATGCGCCGCTTGCGGAGTGATGGGTAGTTTTACGTCCGCAAGCGCGAGTCGTAAAGCCGTTCTCGCGGCTGTTATTTTCGCGCGATTTCGGAGCAGCGACGGCCGAAGCGAAGACCCGGCGTCCCCGGGCCTTCATTCTGTCAGGAGGTCAGGCTGATATCCGCTCCACCCTCATTGCGGGCAGGCCTCGCCGCCCGAGCCGGTATTCGCGGAACCGGCGGTGCAATCCGGCGTCGGCTTGAGGTCCGGATTGACGCCGCCGGGATTGATCGTGCTGCGGCCGCTATTCAACTCGACGCCGCCATTGTCGGTGGTGCCGCCGCTCGTGCTGCCGGTGGTGCCGGGATCGGTCCCGACAGAACCGCTGCCCGCCGAACCAGTGCTGCCAGAACCGGCACCGGCCGAACCCGCACCCGAACTCCCCGATCCGCCAATGATCGGCGCCACCGACAGCCGCCCACTGGAATCTGCTCCACCCGTCGTCTGCGCCAGCGCCGTGCCGGCAAGACCGATCGAAAGCAGCGATATCGCGATGAATTTGCAGGACATAATGTTCTCCATGCTTGTTGCCTCAGGGGGAACCAGCTCGGCGGCGGCATTGTTCCTGCAATGTCGCGATTTTCAGGTTGTTGACGGTATAAGCGGGGGCATCGGTGCAAGGTGGGAAAATTCGGATAAATTCGCGCGCCGATTGTTTTCTTTTCGGCGACTGCTAACGTGGCCCGCCCATATTCAAGGTGCCCTTCTTTGCCGCTCTATCGATTAATTGCTGTTTGTCTTGCTCTGCTGATGCGGCCCGTCGTCGAGGTCCTAGCCACTGCCGTCTAGTTAAACCGGAAATTCAAGGTGGCTCCTGGACAGGGGACATTTCTTTAACGCACCATCGCCTCATTTTCGGCAGAGCGCTAGGTAGCTTTCAGATTGTTGAGATTGCTTATTTTACGATGGGAGTTCCCACTACTTCCAGCGCTCTTCGCGCTGGCGTGCCATTTCGTCATTGTCTTCCAGGAGTTCTATAAACCTGGCCCAAAAAGCTGGGAGACCTCAATGCTTTGCGTCCCTATTTTTGCTTATATTTGGGCGAACGTTTTCTCGATCCTGGTAGATCAGACGGCCGTTTCGATGCTGTCAGCCTCACTGGCGACGGCTCTTCCGTGCGCCTGTTTAGCAATCTATTTCATCTACTCGCGCCAGATTAAACGCAAACCTGACCCGCAGATTTCAACCGCCAAGGCGTTAGGCATTGCGCTTTCAGGTCTGGCTCTAGTTGCGCTAGCTGCATATGGCATGGGTCAAATCACCACATGTACCAACGCGAAGTGCCGAGGCGGGACCGAGCTATTTGGTCATTTCAGATTTGGCGCGTTTTATCTGATTTGCCTTTGGGGCGGCTGGATCAGCATGTGTTCCTTTCTGATTCTCCATGACGTTTTGAGGCGGTTTTTCAAGTGGGCTATCAAATGATGACGGGGTTATGCCTGCGCCGCCGGATGGGCCATATCCTCCTCGGTCATTTGCATTTGCGTAAGAGCTTCACCGGAAGCCTTGCTGAAGTTTTTCGCAGAAACGATAGTTGAAAATCTCCCGATACCATGCAACTTGCGAGCGGGTTTGGGGCTATTTCAAATGTTTTCATTTCTCTTCAGTTTGCAGGGCTTGTCGGTTGCGGTTTTATGTTCGACCGCCGTTCTTCTTCCGACTTCGAGGATTGCGGCAGATAAATGGGCAGAGAAAGTCTTTCCAGATCCGCTCAAATGCGCCTTCACAGAAGGGGCAATATCATATTACGCCGATGATCAGGCGATCAATATCACCGTCGCCATTCCAGACGAGGCCAAAGCAAGCCTCAAGACGATGGAAAGAAAGATAACGGCGACATGCACTTCGAATGACATGCCGCTAATAAATGTCGCTACAAGTGGTGAATTCTTCGGAAGCAGATACACCCAGTTCAGCATGCCGATCTACGCTCTCGATGCTGGCGGCGGCTGCATGTCGCCCTTCTACTACTACTTTTCGTTCCCGGAAAAAGCAAAGACGCTGCATGACAACATCCTGCAGCGCACGGGAAGGGACCTCAAAGTACTTTCCGGATCTGGACAGAACGAGCCCATTGATGACCGAGGATGGATCACCGACTACGGTGATCATAGCACCTATTCCTGTTCCATGGAGGAAGGGTTCTGAGCTATTGTCCCTCTAGCTGAACACCTTTTATGGCAGCGGTTGCGAAACTTCCGACTGGAGGAGACTTGAGTTCCGTGGTGGAGGCTCACACTCGTCTTATTCGGCCGCGAATGCCATTTACATGCGTGCTGTCCAGATGCTGCCCGCAGAAAAGGCCTCACCGTACTTCGGCGCATTATCTCAATAACATGTTGAAATCTGAGAGAAAAATGGTGCCGCTTGCAGGACTCGAACCTGCGACCCCATCATTACGAATGATGTGCTCTACCACCTGAGCTAAAGCGGCATCTCACGGCCGAAGCATGCGGCCTACGATTTGCATGGCGCTGATACAGCCATTGTCCGAAGATTTCAAGCGCCCTGTCATGCCTTTGGCAAAAAAGAGGGCAGCGGCGGGGAGAGCCGGTTCAGAGGCTAAGCCGGGCGCGAGCGGCCTTGTATTCGGCCTCCAGCCGGTCGACGAGGTTGGCCACCGGCTCGACGGCCTTGATGGCGCTGATGCCCTGGCCGCTGCCCCATATGTCCTTCCAGGCCTTGGCGCCGCCGACCGCCTGTTCGAAATCCATCTTCGAGACATCGGCTGCGGGCAGGTTGTCGGGGTCCATGCCGGCGGCGACGATCGAGGGCTTGAGATAGTTGCCGTGCACGCCGGTGAAATAGTTGGAATAGACGATGTCGGCCGCGGCACTTTCGACGATCGCCTGCTTGTAGGCTTCGGTGGCGCGTGCCTCTTGCGTGGCGATGAAGGGCGAGCCGATATAGGCCATGTCGGCGCCCATCGCTTCTGCTGCGAGAATGGCGCCGCCGGTGGAAATCGCACCGGCCAGCAGCAGCGGCCCGTCGAACCATTCGCGGATTTCCTGGATCAGCGCAAAGGGCGACAGCGTGCCGGCATGGCCGCCGGCCCCGGCCGCCACCGCGATCAGCCCGTCGGCCCCCTTGCGGATTGCCGAATGGGCGTGGCGGTTGTTGATAATGTCATGCAGTACGATGCCGCCATAGGAATGCACAGCCGCATTGACCTCAGGCACCGCACCGAGCGAGGAGATGACGATCGGCACCTTGTATTTGACGCAGAGCGACAGATCGTGCTCCAGCCGCTTGTTCGACATATGGACGATCTGATTGACGGCAAAGGGGGCAGCCGGCCTTTCCGGATCGGCGGCGTCGTGGCGGGCAAGCTCTTCGGTGATCTCGGCCAGCCATTCGTCGAGCTGGCTTTCCGGCCGGGCGTTCAGCGCCGGAAACGCCCCGATGACACCCGCCTTGCATTGCGCCAGCGTCAGCGCCGGATGCGAGATGATGAACAGCGGCGAGCCGATGACCGGCAGTCTCAATTTGTCTTTGAGGATCGGGGGCAGGGCCATGGTTCATCGCTTCCATTGACGTTTACGAAAACGTCAATCTCTTAACAGAGAAGAAAACGCGATAAAAGAGCGGCTGCCATGCCTTCGTCGATTTCAGCCCGAATATATACGTCCGGGAAAGCTAATAAAATAAGCCCCGTAAGCGGTGAAACCCGGCAATAATCCGGCCGATGACCCGCAGGCGGGCCTGCAAGGCTTGCGGTTTGCCGCGCTTGCCGCTACCGAATTTTGATGGAGAACGGCGGGGATTGCAGTCCGATGCCGGGTTCAAGGTGAAGGACTGAATGTGAGCGGATTAGAAACGGCCATCAGAACAGCGCTCGAGAATTCCGATCGCGACAATCCGGAGGTTCGAGCGAGGATCTATCAGTCGGCCCGCCAGGCGCTTGAAGCCGGCCTGCGCAAGCAGGATATCACCGATTCCGAGGTCGTTGCCCATCACCGCCATCGCCTGGAAAGCACCATCCACGCCATCGAAGGCGAGGAGCGCGACCGCCTTCACCCACGCCAGAGGCCGCCTGAAGTGCCCGTGCCGCCTGTTGTGGAAATGCCGGCGCCGCCCATTCACAAGGGTGATGTAGCCGATATCGACAACCTCATCGACAGCCCCGTGGCCGCAGGCGAGACCCGCGCCCCCGAAGTGGCCCACGGCCGCAGCGACGATTTCAGTCTCGACGACGTGCATGCGGGCAGTGCCGATCACCTGGCTGCCGCGCCCGTCGGCGAGGAGCGGCTTAGCCGCGGCCAGCGCGCCACCAATATGGATTTCCGCCCGGAACGGGCGGCAGGCCGCCGCAAGCCGCGCAAATTCTTTTCCAGGCTGCTGGTCTGGTGCGTCCTGCTTGCCTTCATCGGCATCGGCGCCTGGTGGGCGCATACGTCGGGCCTGCTGCTGACGGCGGCCGAGCGCGACACCAGCGTCGCCAATCCGCCGGCCAGCACCCAGCCCGAGGATTTCACCGGCAATGACGACAATGCCGCTCCTCACACCGACGAGCCGGTGACCATCGATCCGCAGAACAGCTTTTCGGCCGATTGGATCCCGCTGTTCAAACCCGAAGAGGCCGACAAGATCCAGAGCGGTCCGCGGGCGCGCACCGAAAAGATCACCGAGAATGACGGCCCCGCCATCCGCCTGATTTCTGAGAGCGGCGCAGCCGACGGCAATATCTCGATCAGCGTTCCCGCCACGGTGCTGCAGCAGCTTGCCGGCAAATCCTCGACGATCGCGCTGACGCTGCAATCGACCACCGACGAGCCAACGCAGGTCACCGTCGAATGCAATTTCCAGTCGCTCGGCAATTGCCCCCGCCATCGCTTCAACGTCACCCGCGAAAAGTCGGATGCGCTGCTGCAGGTGAAATTCGATCGCTCGCTGGCGCCGAATGCGCCGGGCACGCTGACGATCAACAGCGATCTCGACGGCAAGGCGCGCGGCATCAACCTCTTCGCGATCCGCATCCTGCCGGGGCAGTGATCTCAGCCCCGGCAAAGCCGGTGGCGCCAGCCTCGGCGAAGCCGATGGCGCCGATGGCTTTCCGCCCGCCGCCTGTTTCAGGAAACCTTATTTCAGGAAGCCAGGCCCTGAGCCGATGATCTCCTCATCGACCATGCCGAGCACCGTCTTGTCCTTGCCGTCATAATCCATCCGGTTCAGCATGTGGCGGATGAGTTCGAGGCGCGCCCGCCGCTTGTCGTTGGCGCGGATCACCGTCCAGGGCGCGAAATCCGTATGGGTTTCCTTCAGCATCCGGTCGCGCTTTTCGCTATAATCGCCCCATTTCGTCAGCGCCGCGATGTCCATCGACGACAGCTTCCAGACTTTCAACGGATCGTGCCTGCGGTCGTGAAAACGCTTCAGCTGCATTTCGCGGCCGATATCGAGATAGAATTTGAAGAAGAAGATGCCTTCATGGGCGATGATCTTTTCGAGCTGCGGCGCCTGTTTGAGAAAATCCTCATATTGCTGCGGCGTGCAGAAGCCCATGACCGGCTCGACGCCGGCGCGGTTGTACCAGGAGCGGTCGAACAGCACGAATTCGCCAGCGGTTGGAAACTGGGCGACATAACGCTGGAAATACCATTGTCCCTGTTCGCGCTCGGTCGGCTTGGTCAGCGCCACGACGCGTGCAAGACGAGGGTTCATATGCGCTGAGGAGGCCGAGATCGCGCCGCCCTTGCCGGCAGCGTCGCGCCCTTCGAACAGCGCCATCACCCGCTTGCCTGATGCCTGCAGCCAGAACTGTACCTTGACGAGTTCCACCTGCAGCTTTTCCAGCTGCTCCAGATAATCCTCTTCCTTGAGCTTCTTCTTGTAGGGAAAGCCGCCGGAAGCCAGTGCGTGTTCCTCCACCCAGTCTGGCAGGACGGGATTGTCGACATCGAAGGTGCGCTTCTTGCCGCGGATATCCAGCTCCACAGCCCTGCTTTCGACGGTCTCGGCCATATGCTCCTCCTTAGCGATCGCTTCTTTCCCGCAGGCGAGCATAGTTACCGTTGAAAATCAAATCTTTCGCGTTCGGCCGGTGTTTTTTGTGGGTTTCGCCGACCGCCTTTCACATCGGAGCGGCAGCCCGAAAACTACTGTCATGAATTGGCGCTATCAGGCAGAGTTCAATATCAAGAAAAACGAATCGACGCCGCGAGGGCACTTGCAAGACGAAATTCCATGGAGAAAAAGCCTGTCGGCGCGCATCCGGCGCGAACGGCCGGTGCTGCTGGCGGCGATCCTCAGTGCGCTCGTCACGCTTGCCGCCGGCATGAACAAGTGGGTGGTGCTCATCCTGCTGCTTGTGATGATCGTCACCGCGCTTTTCAACGAGGCGCCTGATATCAAGGCAGAACCGATCGAGCCGGTTGAGATCAAGCCGGAAATGTTGCCAAGCCGCCTGCCGGAAGTGTCCGCCACGCTCGCCGGCCTCGATATTCCGGTCATGGTGCTGTCGGACGATGCCTCGGTGCTCTTTCAGAACCGGGCTGCCGAAAAGGCTTTCGGCGAGGTGGCGCTCGGCGCCCATATATCGGCCCGCCTACGTTCGCCCGGCGTGCTCGACATGGTGCGCGAAACCATCGCCACCAACGCCCCGAACCAGATCGAACATGCCGAGCGGCTGCCCTCCGAGCGTGTCTATATCGTCCGCAGCGCCCCCATTGAATTTTCGGCAGATGGCGGCCCGCATGAGCGCTATTTCATCCTCTCCTTCCGCGATATTTCAGAGGTTCGTCGCATCGATCGCATGCGGTCGGATTTCGTCGCCAATGCGAGCCACGAGCTGCGCACGCCGCTAGCGTCGCTCCGCGGCTTCATCGAGACCATCCAGGGGCCGGCAAAGAACGATCTGAAGGCGCAGGCGCGGTTCCTCGCCATCATGTTCGATCAGACGACACGCATGAGCCGGCTGGTCGACGACCTGCTGTCGCTCTCGCGGCTGGAGCTGAAATCGCATATCGCCCCGGATGAGAAGGTCGACCTAGTGCCGCTGCTCGGCCATGTCAGGGATTCACTCGGCCCGCTTGCCAGGGATGTCGGCGTCGACATCAACCTGCATCTGCCCGACGGCAAGGTCGAGGTGCTGGGAGACCGCGACGAACTCGTCCAGGTCTTCGAGAACCTGATGGAAAACGCCTGCAAATATGGCCAGGAAGGCGAGATCGTCGATGTCTGGCTGAAGAACGGCGCCGGCCAGCCGGTCGAGGTCAGCATCGTCGACAAGGGGCCGGGCATTCCGGCCGAGCATGTGCCGCGCCTGACCGAGCGTTTCTATCGCGTCAGCATCGAGGACAGCCGCTCGAAAAAGGGCACCGGCCTCGGCCTTGCCATCGTCAAGCACATCCTCACCCGCCACCGGGCGCGACTGATCGTCAAATCGGAAGTCGGCAAGGGCACCGATTTCACCGTGCGGTTTTAAGGCGATACGCTGCCTGTCCCCTAAGTAACGATGTTCCAGCGGTTTTTTGCAACATAAGGTTGAGGCGGGCTCGAAGTTCATAGCGTGACCGACACAAGCACTCGGCAGCGCTGAAAATATGCTTTTAGAATCAACGAGATAAACTGTCACAAATGTTTCACCGATTTGACATAAAAGGACGGTGCTTACAGCGCTAAGAGAGTCCCGCCGATGAAAAAAGGCACTGCGAGGGCCTCTCGAAAGGCCGCACTCACACAAGCCCAAATGCCGGGAGATTTCTAATGAACACCTTCAAGCTCACCGTTGCCGCGCTCGCTGCAACCGCTGCTTTCGCTGGCGCTGCCGTCGCCCGCGACCAGATTCAGGTTGCTGGTTCGTCCACCGTCCTGCCTTACGCAAAGATCGTTGCCGAGTCCTTCGGCGAAACCTTCACCAACTTCAAGACGCCGGTCGTTGAATCCGGCGGCACGGGCGCTGGTCTGAAGGAATTCTGCAAGGGCGTTGGCGAAGACACCATCGACATTGCAAACGCTTCGCGTCCGATCAACAAGAACGAAGCCGAAGCCTGCAAGGCTGCAGGCGTCACCGACATTCAGGAAGTCAAGATCGGTTATGACGGCATCGTCTTCGCAACCGACGCTTCCAACCCGGATGTTGCCTACGTTCCCGCAGACATCTACAAGGCCCTCGCAGCCCAGGTCGTCGTCGACGGCAAGCTCGTCGCCAACCCTTACAAGAAGTGGTCGGAAGTCAACCCGAAGCTTCCGGCTGTTGATATCGCTGCCTATATCCCGGGCGAAAAGCACGGCACCCGCGAAGTCTTCGAACAGAACGTTCTCGCCGCCGGCTGCAAGGCCGCTGGCGCTGTCGACGTCATCGCCAAGGAAATCGCCGACAAGGCTGCCCAGGGCAAGGCCTGCGTCGCAGTCCGCAAGGACGGCGCTGCTGTCGACATCGACGGCGACTATCCGGAAACCCTGGCACGCATCGCCGCCAACAAGACCGGCGTCGGCGTATTCGGCCTTTCCTTCTATGAAAACAACGCTGACAAGCTCAAGGTTGCCAGCATGAGCGGCATCGTTCCGTCCACCGAAACGATCGCCAACGGCACCTATCCGGTTTCTCGCCCGCTGTTCTTCTACGTCAAGAAGGCACATCTCGGCGCCGTTCCAGGCCTGAAGGAATACGTCAACTTCTTCGTATCCGACCAGATGATCGGCCCCGATAGCCCGCTCGTCGAATACGGCCTGGTTGCCGCTCCGGATGCCGAGCGCGACGCGATCCGCAAGGAAGTCGAAGCCGGCAAGGCTATGTAATGACTTTGCCGGCGCGGTGCTCTAAAGGCCCGCGCCGGCATTGCCTTAAACCCTGGCGCGCCGACATTTCCGCTGCAGGGTTGAATTCATTCCGCATGATTGGGCTTTTTGGGGCTATGGCCTGGGGACGTAACGAATGAGCACATCCGTCATACTTCTGTGCCTTGTGGTGATCGGTGCCGCCGCCTATCTGGTCGCGCGCAGTCGGGCCACGGCACTTGCCGGGGGCCGGTCCTCCGCATTGCATTCACGGCCGGTCTATTACGGCGCCTATGCGGCGATCTGGGCGGTTCTCCCTGCTCTCCTCGCGCTCTGCGTCTGGCTCTCGGTCAGCCCCGGCATCATCCAGTCCTCGGTTCGCAGCCACTTCCCCGCCGATGTCAAGGCTCAAGCCGCCGTCGAGCAGGATCTTGGCTATTCCATGGTGGCGACGGTCGCCCGTGGCCTGACGATGCTGACCTCGGATGAAACCGCAGCGGTCGCCGGCGATCCGGCCGCCCTGCAGGCCAAGCTCAGCGAAAAGGGTGTGCCGCTTGCCGGCCAGCCGCTGCCTTACATGCTCGACGCAGCCAAGACGCTCAACGCCAAGAGCATGACGAGCCGCCTCGCCATGACGGCGGTCGTCTTCATCCTCGCCATTGCCGGCGCCTTCTATGCGCTGCGCGCCATCGCCCCGCGCTTCCGCGCCCGCAATCGGGTTGAGCGTTTCATGCTCTGGGGCCTGCTACTCGCCTCTTCGATTGCTATCCTAACGACGATCGGCATCGTATTCTCGATGCTGTCGGAAGCCGCCCGCTTCTTTGCCGCCGTTCCCGCCGCCGATTTCTTCTTCGGCACCGTCTGGGACCCGCGTTTTGCCGGAGCCGGCAGCTCGTCCTTCGGTCAGTTCGGCCTTATCCCGCTGCTGCTCGGCACGCTCTATATCGGCATGGTCGCCATGCTGGTTGCCGTACCGGTCGGCCTGTTTGCCGCGATCTACATGGCCGAATACGCCTCGCCGAAGCTGCGCGGGATCGCTAAGCCGCTGCTCGAAGTGCTCGCCGGCATTCCGACGATCGTTTACGGCTTCTTTGCGCTCGTCACCGTCGGCCCGTTCCTGCGCGATTTCTCGGCTCAGATCAGCGGCCTGCTCTCCGGCAACTACACCAACTTCATTCAGGCGCAGAGCGTTCTGACCGCCGGCATCGTCATGGGCATCATGCTGATCCCCTACGTCTCCTCGCTGTCGGACGATATCATCACCGCCGTGCCGCGGACGCTGCGTGACGGTTCGCTCGGTCTTGGCGCCACACGCTCCGAAACCATCAAGAAAGTGGTCTTGCCCGCAGCCCTTCCCGGCATCGTCGGCGCCTTGCTGATGACCGCCTCGCGCGCCATCGGTGAAACTATGATCGTCGTGCTGGCCGCCGGTGTCGCCGCCCGCATCCAGATCAACCCCTTCGAGCCGATGACGACGGTGACCGTCAAGATCGTCAATCAGCTCACCGGCGACCTCGAGTTCACCTCGCCGCAGACGCTGGTTGCCTTCGCCCTTGGCATCACGCTGTTCTGCATCACGCTTTGCCTCAATATCTACGCGCTCTACATCGTGCGCAAATACCGGGAGCAGTACGAATGACGGATATTGTTTCTCCCGCCGGGATAACCGTTTCCAAGGCGCCCACGCGCCGCGATATCGGCATCAAGCGCCGCTACGCCGCCGAACGCCGGTTCCAGGCCTATGGCATCGCCGCCATCTCCTTCGGCCTCATCTTCCTGTTCATCCTGCTGTGGACGGTGATCGGCAAAGGCTACACCGCCTTTCAGCAGACGGCGATCACCCTGCCGATCGAATTTTCCGAGAAGACGATCGACCCCAGCAATAAGCGTGCGACCGATGCTTCGGTGCTGATCGCCGCCAACTACCCGGTTCTCCTGCGCGACGCGATCGTCAAGCAGCTGAACGTCAATGCCGCAAGCCGTCCCGACGTGCGCGATGCATCCGCCATGCTCTCCAAGGGTGCGCCGGTCCAACTGCGCGACATGGTCGTCGCCGACCCGTCGATCATCGGCAAGACGGTCAATGTCACCGTGCTCGCCGACGCCAATGTCGACAGCGCCAACAAGGGCCAGATCGACCTGTCGGTCGATGAGAAGAACCGCAAGGTCAACGACAAGCAGGTTGGCTGGATGAACGAGCTGAAGGCGAGCGGCGCTCTCCACAAGCAGTTCAACACCGGCCTCTTCGTCAACGGCAATTCCAGCCGTCCGGAGGCCGCAGGCCTTGGCGTCGCCCTCATCGGCTCGCTCTATCTGATGCTGATCGTGCTGGTGCTCGCTCTGCCGATCGGCGTTGCCGCCTCGATCTATCTCGAGGAGTTTGCGCCGAAGAACAAGCTGACCGATCTGATCGAGGTCAACATCAACAACCTCGCCGCCGTGCCCTCGATCGTCTACGGTCTGCTCGGCCTTTCCGTCTTCATCAACTTCGTCGGCCTGCCGCGTTCGGCTTCGCTGGTTGGCGGCCTGGTGCTGACGTTGATGACCCTGCCGACGATCATCATTGCGACGCGCGCCGCACTGCGCGCCGTGCCGCCGTCGATCCGCGCTGCAGCCCTCGGCCTCGGCGCCTCGAAGATGCAGATGGTGTTCCACCATGTTCTGCCGCTCGCCATGCCCGGCATCCTCACCGGCACGATCATCGGCCTGGCGCATGCGCTCGGCGAAACCGCGCCGCTGCTGCTGATCGGCATGGTCGCCTTCGTCGCCAACGCGCCGACGACGCCGCTCGATCCCTCGACGGCTCTGCCCGTGCAGGTCTATATGTGGGCCAACGAGGCCGAACGTGCCTTCGTCGAGCGGACTTCGGGTGCCATCATCGTCCTGCTCCTGTTCCTGATCGTCATGAACATGGGCGCCATCCTCTTGCGTCGTCGCTTCGAGCGCCGCTGGTAAACGGAGTTACACATCATGAACATGTTGACGGAAGCTGCAGTTGAAAAAGCGCTGGATCAGAAGATGAGCAACGTCCCTTATAAGATGATCGGCAAGGATGTCTCGGTTTACTATGGCGAGAAGCGCGCGCTTTTCGATGTGAACCTGAACATCCGCGAAAACACCGTAACCGCGCTGATCGGCCCGTCCGGCTGCGGCAAGTCGACCTTCCTGCGGAGCCTAAACCGCATGAACGACACGATCGACGGCTGCCGGGTCACCGGCAAGATCACGCTTGATACCGACGATATCTATGATCCCGATATCGACGTCGTCGAACTTCGCGCCCGCGTCGGCATGGTCTTCCAGAAGCCGAACCCGTTCCCGAAGACGATCTATGAAAACGTCTCCTACGGCCCGCGCATCCATGGCCTTGCCAAGTCGAAGGCCGATCTCGACCAGATCGTCGAGACCAGCCTGCAGCGTGCCGGCCTCTGGAACGAGGTCAAGGACCGCGTGCATGAATCCGGCACCGGCCTGTCCGGCGGTCAGCAGCAGCGCCTCTGCATTGCCCGCGCCGTCGCCGTCAGCCCTGAAGTCATCCTGATGGACGAGCCCTGCTCGGCGCTCGACCCGATCGCCACCGCCAAGGTCGAGGAACTGATCCACGAACTGCGCGAGAACTACACGATCGTCATCGTCACCCACTCCATGCAGCAGGCCGCGCGCGTCTCGCAGCGCACCGCCATGTTCCACCTCGGCAATCTCGTCGAGGAGAACGACACCGACAAGATGTTCACCAATCCCGACGATCCGCGCACCCAGGACTACATCATGGGTCGCTTCGGTTGATTTTGGCGACACCAAGCCTTCCCGTTATTCGAGGATAAAGCCCCATGGCATCGACACATATTTTTTCTGCCTATGATGATGATCTGAAGTTCCTGTCCAGGCGGATTTCCGAAATGGGCGGCCTGGCCGAGCAGATGGTCAGCGAGGCCGTCCGGGCGCTCGTCAACGGCGATACCGCGCTGGCGCAGAAGGTCATCTCCGACGATGTGATCCTCGATCACGCCGAGCGAGAAATCGGCGACAAGGCGATCGTTACCATCGCCCGCCGTCAACCGATGGCCTCGGACCTGCGCGAAATCATGGGTTCGATCCGCATCGCCGCCGATCTCGAACGCGTCGGCGACCTCGGCAAGAACACCGCCAAGCGCGTCATCGCCGTGCAGAGCACCGGCGTTCCGCGCAAGCTCGCCCGCGGTCTCGAGCATCTGTCCGAGCTGGCGCTCGTCCAGCTCAAGGAAGTGCTCGACGTCTACACGACGCGCTCCGCCGACAAGGCCAATGCGATCCGTGAACGCGACAACGAGATCGACGCGATGTACACCTCGCTGTTCCGCGAGCTGCTGACCTACATGATGGAAGATCCGCGCAACATCACCAGCTGCACGCATCTGCTCTTCTGCGCCAAGAACATCGAGCGCATCGGCGACCACGCCACCAACATCGCCGAGACGATCTACTACATGGCGACCGGCGCACAGCCGGAAGGTGACCGTCCGAAAGACGACAGCGCCAACACCGTCGGCGCGGTCACGGAATAAAGCCCATACTAGCCGTTGCGTGCGCGCCCATCCGGGCGCGCAAAGAGGTCGCAGCCACCTTTCTGAATTTGCGCAGGATGCATTGCTTAAATCACCCCGGTTTAAGGAACATGCGCGAGGAGACCGACAGGCATGATCCCGAGAGTTGCAGTTGTTGAAGACGAGGAAGCCTTGAGCGTGCTTCTTCGCTACAATCTCGAAGCGGAAGGCTTCGAGGTCGATACTATCCTTCGTGGCGACGAAGCCGAAATCAGGCTTCAGGAGCGCACGCCCGACCTGCTCATCCTCGATTGGATGCTGCCCGGCGTCTCCGGCATCGAACTCTGCCGGCGCCTGCGCATGCGGCCGGAAACCGAACGTCTGCCGATCATCATGCTGACGGCGCGCGGCGAAGAGAGCGAGCGCGTCCGCGGACTGTCGACCGGGGCCGACGATTACGTCGTCAAGCCGTTCTCGACCCCGGAGCTCGTTGCCCGCGTCAAGGCGATGCTACGCCGCGCCCGTCCCGAGGTGCTGTCGACGGTGCTGAAATGCGGCGATATCGAACTCGACCGCGAAACCCATCGCGTCCATCGCAAAAGCCGCGAAGTCCGCCTCGGCCCCACCGAATTCCGCCTGCTGGAATTCCTGATGTCGTCGCCGAGCCGGGTCTTCTCCCGCTCGCAGCTTCTCGACGGCGTCTGGGGCCACGATATCTATGTCGACGAACGCACCGTCGACGTCCATGTCGGCCGCCTGCGCAAGGCGCTGAACTTCTCCAACATGCAAGACGTCATCCGCACCGTCCGCGGCGCCGGCTATTCGATGGAAGCCTGAGGGGTTTCCGATAAAGTCGAGCAAGCTCTGCCCCTCACCCTAACCCGACCGGGGTCGAGCCACTCGTCTCGACCCCGGTCGGTGCCGGCAGGCGGATGAGGGGCAGCCACACCCAACGTACTCACATAAAAAAACGGGCCTTCCAGCCCGTTTTTGCATGTCGACAATGTCACCCGTTCAGCTCGCCCGCGCTGCCGCCCGGCGGCGTTCGTTGACGGGCTGGTAGGCGAGTTTCTGGTGATAGCCGCAATAGGGTGAATTGTCGGGGGACTCGCAGCCGCAGAAGTGGAAGTCATCCTTCAGCGGATCGCCGACCGGCCACTTGCAAGTGCGTTCGGTCAGTTCCGTCAGGCCGAGGCGGCGGGAGATCGGCACGACCACGTTGCCTTTCGGCACGTATTCCATTTCCTCGACCGTTTCGATCTCGATCTCTTCCTTCAGCATCGTTGCGCCCTGCTGGCGGGTAACGGTGCGGGTGGTGATCCGAGAGGCGAAGTTCGGCGCGCGCGGCGCCGATGTATTGCGTTTCGGCGTTCGGGCCGTGGCGGCCGTGCCGCCGGCCTTGGCGCGGCCCGGAAGGCTCAGGCGGTGCACCTTGCCGATTACAGCGTTTCTGCTGACACCGCCAAGTTGCGCCGCGATCTGGCTGGCGCTCAGTCCTTCGGCCCAAAGCTTCTTGAGTTTCTCGACCCGCTCGTCTGTCCAGTTCATGCCCTGTCTCCACCTTCTGCGTTGGTGATGGCAGAATCCCTCACCGTTGCCTCGGAAGCTCCGAAACAAGAAACGCTTGATCAATTTTGGTGACTAGTTCCGCCGCATGCAGTCTAGTAATTGAACTTTAACCTAGTGTGAGCGTGACTCCGTGACAAGAGTCGCATGAATCCGGATGAATCGAATTCGGAGTTTTCCCCAACTTGCTGCCCCAGCGTGTCATTTCTGCAATAAAGCCTGTTGAAGGTCGAAAACACCGCTGTACAACCTTGCTGCATGCGCTAAGGGCGCAGTTTTGTTGACATTGCAGCGCGAAAAGGAAATAGTACCGCTGGCCGCCGCAAGGCGGCATTTTTAATTTTTCGGGCCTGGTTTTCTTAGCCGGAGTCCGTTGCTTGATAACTCTGATCGGGAGACCGCGCCATGGCTGAAGCCGCGCCGCTTTATGACACCTACTCTCGTGCCCCGCTGCGGTTCGAGCGAGGCGAGGGCGTGTGGCTGATCACCGAAAGCGGCGAACGTTATCTCGATTTCGGCGCCGGTGTTGCCGTCACCTCGGTCGGCCACGGCAATCCGCATGTGGTCGGCGCGCTGAAGGAGCAGGCCGACAAGGTCTGGCACCTCTCCAACATCTATGAGATCCCCGGCCAGGAGCGTTTGGCCAAACGGCTGACCGACGCCACCTTCGCCGACAAGGTGTTCTTCACCAATTCGGGTGCTGAAGCGCTCGAATGCGCGATCAAGACGGCGCGCCGTTATCAGTTTTCCAACGGCCATCCCGAGCGCTTCCATATCATCACCTTCGAGGGCGCCTTCCATGGGCGGACGCTCGCGACAATCGCCGCCGGTGGCCAGGAGAAATATCTCGAAGGCTTCGGCCCCAAGGCGCCGGGTTTCGATCAGGTGGCGTTCGGCGACATCGAAGCGGTCCGCGCCGCGATCACCGATGCGACGGCGGCAATCCTCATCGAGCCGGTGCAGGGCGAGGGCGGCGTGCGTCCTGCCACCCCCGAATTCATGAAGGCGCTTCGCCAGATTTGCGACGAAAACGGCCTGCTGTTGATCCTCGACGAGGTCCAGACCGGCGTTGGCCGCACCGGCAGGTTCTTTGCCCATGAATGGTCGGGCGTCACGCCCGACATCATGGCGGTTGCCAAGGGCATCGGCGGTGGTTTCCCGCTCGGCGCCTGCCTTGCTACTTCAGAGGCCGCCTCCGGCATGAAGGCCGGCACGCATGGCTCGACCTATGGCGGCAATCCGCTCGCCATGGCCGTCGGCAGCGCCGTGCTCGACATCATCCTCGCCGATGGCTTCCTCCAGCAGGTGCGCGACGTAGCACTCGTCTTCCGCCAGGGCCTCGCCTCGCTGAAGGATCGCTATCCCGATGTGATCGAGGATATCAGAGGCGAGGGGCTGTTGCTCGGCATCAAGGCTGCTATTCCCTCGGCCGAATTGCTGCAGGCGATCCGCGCCGCCCATCTGCTCGGCATACCCGCCGGCGATAACGTCATCCGCCTTCTTCCGCCCCTCGTCGTCACCGCCGAGGAAGCCCGAGAGGGCCTTGACCGCATCGAGCGCGCCGCCGAGAGCATTCGCGCCGCGAAGGTCAAGAAAACGGCTTGAAGAGATTGCCGCCTTCGGGCGCAGCACAGGTAAGAACATGGCTCCCAAACATTTCCTCGATCTTTCCGCGGTCACCTCAGCCGATCTCAGAACCATCATGAACGATGCGCTCGCCCGCAAGCAGGCCTTCAAGGCCGGCACGGGCGACAAGCCGCTCGCCGGCAAGATGCTGGCGATGATCTTCGAGAAGCCGTCGACGCGCACCCGCGTCTCCTTCGATGTCGGCATGCGCCAGCTCGGCGGCGAAACGCTGTTCCTGTCCGGCACCGAGATGCAGCTCGGCCGCGCCGAGACGATCGGCGACACCGCCAAGGTTCTGTCGCGTTATGTCGATGCGATCATGATCCGCACTACCGAGCATTCGCGCCTGGTGGAGCTTGCCGAACATGCGACCGTGCCTGTGATCAACGCGCTGACGGATGACACCCATCCCTGCCAGATCATGGCCGATATCATGACCTTCGAAGAGCATCGCGGCCCGATCAAGGGAAAGACCATCGCCTGGACCGGCGACGGCAACAATGTGCTGCATTCGCTGGTCGAAGGCGCCGCCCGCTTCGGCTATCGCATGAACATGGCGGTGCCCCTTGGCTCGGAGCCTAAGGATCACTATCTGAACTGGGCCCGCAATGAGGGCGCCGAAATCATGCTCTGCCATGATGCCGACCGTGCGGTCGAAGGCGTCGATTGCGTGGTGACCGATACCTGGGTCTCCATGAATCAGGAACATCGGGCCCGGGGTCACAATGTCTTTCAGCCTTACCAGGTCAACGCGGCCTTGATGGCGAAGGCCGGCAATGATGCATTGTTCATGCATTGCCTGCCCGCTCATCGCGGTGAGGAAGTGACGGACGACGTGATCGATGGTCCGCAATCCGTGGTCTTCGATGAAGCGGAAAACCGTCTTCATGCGCAGAAGTCGATTCTTGCTTGGTGCCTGGGCGCGATCTGAACCATAATCGGACGCCGCGTGCGAAAAACGCGTGGCCGCGCGAGCGAAGAGCACCCTGTCCTTTCGCTTGAAAACTAGGAGTGAATCCATGGCAGAAGCTGCAGCCGCCCTCGGCCAGTTCGATTTCGCCGGCGATGACCATGTCGTCCCCTTTCAGGTGGACGGGCTGGATGTGCGCGGCCGCGCCGTCCAGCTCGGCCCGATGCTCGACGCGATCCTCGAGCGCCATCATTATCCGGCCCCTGTCGCCCGGCTGCTCGCCGAAGTCGTCGTGCTGACGGTGCTGCTCGGCACCTCGCTGAAGTTTGACGGCAAGTTCACCGTGCAGACCAAGGGCGACGGCCCGGTCGATCTTCTCGTTGCCGATTTTTCGACGCCGGAAAATGTCCGTGCCTATGCCCGTTTCGACCAGGCGCTGCTCGACAAGGCCATTGAAGCTGGCGAAACCGAGCCGGAGCAATTGCTCGGCCACGGCGTGCTTGCCTTCACCATCGACCAGGGCAAGTTCGGCCAGCCCTACCAAGGTATTGTCGCGCTCGACGGCACCACGCTCGAGGACATTGCCGGCGTCTACTTCCGCCAGTCGGAGCAGATCCCGACGCGCGTGCGTCTGGCCGCGGCCGAACTCTTCGATCGCGACGATGAAGGCCAGCCACGCCATCGCTGGCGGGCAGGTGGCCTTGTCGCCCAGTTCCTGCCGGAAGCGCCGGAGCGCATGCGTCAACCGGATCTCCACGGCGGCGACGGCGACACCGGCAGCCGCCCGCATAGCGAGGACGATTCCTGGGCCGAAGCGCGTTCGCTGGTCGAGACCATCGATGCGGATGAACTCACCGATCCGCTGGTTGGCACCGAGCGGCTGCTGTTCCGCCTGTTCCACGAGCGCGGCGTGCGCGTCTACGAACCGCGCGCCGTCTTCGATCGCTGCAGCTGTTCGCGTGACAAGATCAAGGGCGTGCTGAAGGGCTTCTCTGCCGAGGAGATCGAGGCCAGCCAGGAAGATGGCGAGATCGCTGTCACCTGCGAATTCTGCTCGACCACCTATCGCTTCGAGCCGGTCGAACTTCAGCCGGCCGAATAGGCTCGGTTGGCCCCTGATATCTGCCCCTCACCCTAACCCTTGCCGGGGTCGAGCCACCGGTCTCGACCCCGGTCGATGCCGGCAGGCGGATGAGGGGCCGGTGTCGGCAATCTATCAAGCGGGCAAAATGATTTCGGGCCGGCCTGTCAGTTGAGCACGCGCAACAACCCCGGTGAATCCAGCGAGAAGGCGGGAATGTCGACATCGAAGGTGTCGCCTTCGTCCGTTTCCATCTGGTAATGGCCGAACATCAGCCCGGAGGGGGTGTCGAGTGGGCAGCCGGAGGAATATTCGTAGGTGTCGCCGGGGCTGAGCCGCGGCTGTTCGCCGACGACGCCCGGACCGGTGACCTCGTCCACCTGTCCATTCTGGTCGGTGATATTCCAATAGCGATTGACCAGGCGAACGGCGATGCCGGAATTGTTGCTGATGACAATCCGATAGCCCCAGACATAGCGATCGTCGTCCGGATCGGATTGCTCCTCCAGATAGAATGGTTCGACGACGACTTCGATATCTTTTGTGAGGGCGCGATACATGCCTTGCACCTTAGTCAAGATATGTTACCCGTATCTTATAAGAGGCCCTGCCCGTCAAGAAACGGAACGTTGATCGTCACTAAAACGGTCGTGATCGAAGTGTTTCGATCGTTAAGCCTAATTGTCGGTGTCAATTCCACTTCCGAACGCCGGCGCGACCGAGCTTGTTCCCCCGGCCTCAACCTGCTGAGGTCCGGCGAGCCGAACGCCGGTGAGGTCTGGCGAGCCGAACCCCAAGCGAGGTCCGGCCGCCAATATCCCTGGATCAGGCCGAGACCTTGGCAAGCGCCTTGGCGAAATCCTCGATCAGGTCGTCGGTATCCTCGATGCCGGCCGAAAGGCGGACCGTACCCGGGGAAATGCCGAGTTCGGCGCGCGCCTCCTCCGACAGGTTCTTGTGGGTGGTGGTTGCCGGATGGGTGATCAGGCTCTTGCTGTCGCCGAGATTGTTGGAAATCTTGATGATATCGAGCGCGTTCTGCAGCGCGAAGGCGGCTTCCTTGCCGCCCTTCAGCTCGAAGGCGACGAGGGTCGAGCCGCCGGTCATCTGCTTGGCGATGATATCGGCCTGCGGATGGTCCTTGCGGCCGGGATAGATCACCTTGGCGACCTTGCTTTGCTCGGCCAGAAAATCGGCGATCTTCGCCGCATTCTCAGTCTGCTGCTTCACGCGCAGCGGCAGCGTCTCGATGCCCTTCAGCAGCGTCCAGGCGTTGAACGGCGACATGGCCGGGCCGGTGTGGCGGAAGTAGTCGTGCAGATTCTCGTCGATCCAGTCCTTGTCGGCCAGCACCACGCCGCCGAGGCAGCGGCCCTGGCCGTCAATATGTTTGGTGGCGGAATAGACGACGATATGGGCGCCGAGCTCCAACGGCTTCTGGAAAAGCGGCGTGGCGAAGACGTTGTCGACGATAACCTTGGCGCCGATCTGGTTGGCGAGCTTGGCAACACCTGAGATATCGACCACTTCGAGCGTCGGGTTGGTCGGGCTTTCCAGGAAGAACACCTTGGTGTTCGGCCGGATTGCCTTTTCCCAATTTGCAAGATCCCGGCCGTCGACCAGCGTGCACTCGATGCCGTATTTCGGCGCCAATGTCTCGACAACCCAGCGGCAGGAACCGAACAGCGCGCGCGCCGCGACGATATGGTCGCCTGATTTGACCTGGCAGAGCACCGCCGCGGTGACGGCCGCCATGCCGGAGGCGGTGGCGCGGGCGTCTTCCGCGCCTTCGAGCATGCACATCCGCTTTTCGAACATGTCGTTGGTCGGGCTGCCGTAGCGGGCGTAGATGTAGCCTTCCGTCTCGCCCTTGAAGCGGGCTTCGGCCGCCTCCGACGTGTCATAGACGAAACCCTGCGTGAGATAGATTGCTTCGGACGTCTCGCCATATTGCGAACGCAAGGTTCCGCCGTGGACGAGTTGGGTTGCCGGGCGCCAGGTCTTGCTCATGCCATCACCTTCACATAACAAAAAAACCGGTCGCAAAAGCAGACCGGTTTTCAACCCGGTCTTTTTAGCCACTTGTTTAACGTGGCTGCAAGCCGACCGGCCAAATCACCACGGGATAATTCTGCAATACTGCTGTTAGCTGCTTGCGTCAATTCCCCGAGTTTGGTTTTGTCGGCGGCAAATGATGGATGAGGCATGATGGCTCGTGAAACGGGAATTCTGGCGGACGGCGCGATATCAGCGCTGTTTGAAACGGGTCGTCTGATCTCCGAACGGGAGCTGGACCGCGACCAGATCCAGCCGGCAAGCCTCGATTTGCGCCTGGGCGCCAAGGCTATTCGCGTGCGCGCCAGCTTCATGCCCGGCCCCTCGCATCTGGTGGCCGACAAGCTCGACCGGCTGAGCCTGCATGTGGTCGACCTTTCCGAAGGCGCGGTGCTCGAAACCGGCTGCGTCTACATCGTGCCGCTGATGGAGAGCTTAGCGCTGCCGGCCGACATGTCGGCCTCGGCCAATCCGAAGAGCTCGACCGGCCGGCTCGATATCTTCACCCGCGTCATCACCGACTATGCCCAGGAGTTCGACAAGATCCCGGCCGGTTATTCCGGACCGCTCTATCTGGAAATCAGCCCGCGCACCTTCCCGATCGTCGTACGCCGCGGCTCGCGCCTGTCGCAGATCCGCTTCCGCGTCGGCCATGCTTTGCTCAGCGAGCCGGAGCTGTTGAAGCTGCATGAAAGCGAGACGCTGGTCGCCAGCAAGCAGCCGAATGTGTCCGGCAGCGGCATCGCTCTGTCGATCGACCTCGCCGGAGACGAAGACGGCCTGATCGGCTATCGCGGCAAACACCACACCGCCGTCGTCGATGTCGACAAGAAAGCCCAGCACGACATCTACGATTTCTGGGAACCGCTCTATAGCCGCGGCCGCAACGAACTGATCCTCGATCCCGACGAGTTCTATATCCTCGTCTCGCGCGAGGCCGTGCATGTGCCGCCGGATTATGCCGCCGAAATGACCCCGTTCGACCCCTTGGTCGGCGAATTCCGCGTCCATTATGCCGGCTTCTTCGATCCGGGCTTCGGCCATGCGCCGGCCGGCGGCCGCGGCAGCCGCGCCGTGCTCGAAGTGCGCAGCCACGAAGTGCCCTTCATCCTCGAAGACGGCCAGATCGTTGGCCGCCTGGTCTACGAACACATGCAGGAAAAGCCGACCAGCCTCTACGGCTCCGGCCTCGGCTCCAACTACCAGGCCCAAGGCCTCAAACTCTCGAAGCACTTCCGCATCTGAGACTTCCCGGCTGCCGCGACTTGACAGCGGCCCCCATCTGTTGGAAATCTCAGCTATCGCGGGTGTAGCTCAATGGTAGAGCAGCAGCTTCCCAAGCTGAATACGAGGGTTCGATTCCCTTCACCCGCTCCAGCTTCCCGCACGCGAAGCCGACCAACACCTAATCCCCAAAGAACCGGATAGGCTTATATCGGCGGTGCGCGATGATCAGGCTCCGGTCGGGCTGGATGATGTAGGTTTCCTCCACCTGCTGGCCGTACTGGTCGATGAAATCATGCGGAAAGGCCGAGCCGATGGGTGATTTGGTGAGCTTGGTGCGCGGCTGACCGTTATAGGTGATGCTGCCCGGGATCGGCTCCATGCCGGGGCCGCTATAGCTAGCGGTGCTGCAACCGGTGAGAATGAGGGTGCCGATGAGGCCGATGAGTGCGGGTTTCATGTCGATCCCTTCCGATGCCGGCGACGACGCGATCTTACTCTCTATTGGCGCCGGCGCATCACGCAAACGGCATGGCCGGTTTCAATCCTTCGAGAAGCACCGCTTGGAATGGCGTGATCGTGTCAGCGCTTCCATTGCCGAAACCGGCGCCGTCTGCTAGATCGGCAGTGTCGAAAAAGGCAGGATCGGTTGAGGTAAGCCCGATCCCTTCCGCTGGAGCGTCAAGAGCGCTCTGACGAAGCTCTGCTCCGTGGCCCATGGCACGAGAACCCGCGACGTGATCCGCACCAGATGCGGGATCCCGGCGGCGTGCGGAGACGGCAAAAGGCAGTCCCGGGATTTTTTGAACGGAGACTGTCATGCGCCTGAACCATCTCGATTTTCACGTACCCGATATCACTGCGACGGCGGATTTTTTCATCCGCCATTTCGGCCTGACGCTTAAGGATATGCGCGGCCAGAACGGCTTGGCGATCCTTGCGGACGATGCCGGTCTCGAAATCGTCCTCAGTCACGCCATTGCCAAATTCGGCACCGCCGACCAGGTTGAACTGCAGCGCCAGACCTATCATATCGGCTTCATCCTGCCCGAAAGGGCGGATGTCGATAGGGTGCATGCCGGGCTTTTTGCCGCCGGCGCGGCGCTCTCCGGCCCGCCGGCCGCCATGCGCGGTGGCTGGCTGTTTTATTGCACGGCGCCGGGGAATATCCTCGTCGAGGTCGGCTCGCGGCCGGCCCGATAGACGCGGCGAAGGGACATGCCGCGGCTTCGCAATTCCCTCTTCTCCCCAGCGGGGGTCCGAAGGACGGGCGAGACCCGTGGCTCGCCCAGGCTGGTGCCCGTAGGGCGGATGAGGGGGCCGGCGAAGCCGGTCTTTCCTGCGACGTCCATGCAGGCTTCGATGGTGGGATAGATTATGAGGGGAGGGGTTTCCGTGTGTGACCCCCTCATCCGCCTGCCGGCGCCTTCTCCCCGAGGGGAGAAGAGATTTTGCGGCAGCCTCTCTGTTTCTCGCTGACGTCTCGCAGGGTACGTTCAGAACGGGGGCTGAGGAGGGTCAAGAAAGTGGCTCGAACCAAGCAGCTAGGGTGAGGCGCGGCCGGACCGCCGCGCCTCGTGCCGACAATTTGCTGCTCAGAACTCCGTCCAGTCGCCATCCTGGCTTTTCGGTGTGCTGTTGCCGGCGTTAAAGGCGTTGGCGATTTTTTGGCCGAGGGCGCGGGCCGGCGAGGCGGCCGGGCGGGCTGTGCCTTCCCGTGCGACGCGGATCGGGGCTGCCCGGACGGCCGGGCGCGGGGCGGCGCGTGGCGCTGCGGCGGCAATAGGCGCACTGGCGGCAAAGCCGCCGGTGCCTGTCAGCCTGAACTGGCCGAGCAGGTTGTTCAGCGCTGTCGCTTCCGTGGCGAGGCTGTGGCTGGCGGCCGTCGACTGCTCGACCATCGCCGCATTCTGCTGCGTGCCCTGATCCATGGTGTTGACGGCGGTGTTGATCTCCTGCAGCCCGATCGACTGTTCGCGCGAGGCTTCGGCGATGGCGTGGACGTGCTGGTTGATTTCCTGCACCTCCTGGACGATCGAATCGAGCGCCTTGCCGGTTTCGCCGACCAGCGAAACGCCGGTCTGCACATGCGTGCCGGAGTTGGTGATCAAGCCCTTGATTTCCTTTGCCGCCTTGGCGGAGCGTTGGGCGAGTTCGCGCACTTCCTGGGCAACGACCGCAAAACCCTTGCCGGCGTCGCCGGCACGCGCAGCTTCGACGCCGGCGTTCAAGGCCAGAAGGTTGGTCTGGAAGGCGATGTCGTCGATGACGCCGATGATGTTGGAGATTTCACCCGAGGATTTTTCGATCTGCTGCATGGCGGAGACCGCCTTGCGGACGATGTCGCCGGATTTTTCGGCGCCGAGGCGGGTGCGGGCGACGAGTTGGCTCGCCTCCTCGGCACGCTTGGCGGCGTCGCGCACCGTCGTGGTGATCTCCTCCAGCGCCGCCGCCGTCTCTTCGACGGAGGCCGACTGTTGTTCCGTCCGCCTGGAAAGCTCGTCTGCGGAAGACCGGATCTCGTTGGCGCCGGCGCCGATCGCCCGGGCGTTGGCGCCGACCGTATGCAGAGTTTCGTTGAGCTTCTCGACCGAGTTGTTGAAATCCTCGCGCAGCGCATCGAGATGCGCGACGAAGGGCTGGTCGATATGCGAGGCGAGATCGCCGGCGGCAAGACGGCGCAGGCCGTCGCCGAGCGCGGTAACTGCGCCTTCGAGTTCGGATGCTTCACGGGTTTTCTGCGCGTCGCGTTCACGCCGCTCGCCGTCACTGAGGTTGCGGTCGGCTTCGGCCCGCGCCTCGATCCGCCCGCGCTCGATCGCATTGTCGCGGAAGATCGACACGGCCTTTGCCATCTGGCCGACTTCGTCGCCGCGGTCGAGCCCGCTGACCTCGCTTGTGGTATCGCCTTCGGCAAGCCGAGTCATGCGCAGGCGCAACTGCGTCATCGGGCCGGCAATGCCCATCTGGGCGACGACGACGCTGAAGCCGACGGCGAGCAGCACGGCAATGCCGATCAGAACGAGACAGAAGACGATCCGCCCGTTGACCGAGGCCGAAAGCGCGTCGCCGCCGTCCTTGAGCATCGCCATCATCGCATCATTGTTGGCGATCATCTTCGGGGTCAGCGCATTGAGCTTGGCATTGATCAGGGCAACATTCGCCAGCGCCCCGGCGCTGTCCTTGGCTTTGCTCTGTTCGATGATCTTGTTCGCCAGCGTTTCGATCTCATCGATGCCGGCCTGGATGTCATCGATCGCCGCTTTGCGGCTGGGAACCAGCGCCAGCGCATCTTTCATCCGGTCACGGGCCTGCGGCAGCTTGCTCGGTGTGGCGAGCGCTGTGGCGAATGCCGGCGTATCGGGCTTCATCTCGGCCAGCAGGGTTACCTGCAGCACCGAGGCCACCACCGAGGCGCTGGCGCGCGCGCTCTGCATCGAGGCCAGCGCTTCATGATCGATGAAGGCGCTGTAGGCGGCATCCGCACGGCGGAACTCGGCAATGACATAGATCAGTCCGGCCATCGTGATCAGCCCCAAGAGCGCCACGACCGATATGATTTTCGTGCGGATTTTCAGATGCTTCAACATGGAAATGTCACCCGGTTGACCGGGCGTCGCACGCCCGGTGCTTTGAAATCAATTGTTGCAAACGGAGCGCCGCGTAAGTGCCGCGGCTCAGGAATTATGGCGGGGTTGACGCATGCATCATGCAATCGGCCGGCGGGTCCGTGTCGTCGCCACAAATAGAGGCGATATTCTTTAATTCCGCGCTAACGGCGGGGCGGCATACCCACGATTTTTAGCGCCCGAATTATCGTCTTCAATGCGTTGCCATGGCTGCCCGATCTGCGCTGATGGCTGCCCCTCACCCTAACCCTCTCCCCGTAAACGGGGCGAGGGGACATCCCACGCGAGGCGTCGGCGAGGTCGCGGCATATCCCCTTCGCCCCGCAAACGGGGGTCCGAAGGACGGGCCGAGACCCGTGGCTCGACCCCGGTCGGTGCCGGCAGGCGGATGAGGGGCGGATGCGGCACGATCCGTCGCATGCATATTCCCCGTCCCGCATGACTCTGCTACATCTCGCCGACACCGCACGCTTCGCGCTTAACCCGAGACCAAGATCACGATGATGCAATCCAAGTTGGCATCCCTGGCTGTGAAGGGTTTTCTCGTATTCGGGCTGTTTCTGCGCGTGCTGTTTTCGGGTTTTGCCGCATCCGCTCAGCAGGCTGCACCCTCGCTGCCGCTGCTTTTCGATGCCCGCGAACGTCTGGCGAGGCCCGATCTCTCCTCGCTGGTCCGCTTGCGTTTCCTGACCTCGGTCGATTTCCCGCCGTTCAATTTTACCGATCAGAACGGCAAGCTTTCCGGTTTCAACGTCGATCTCGCCCGCGAGATCTGCAGCGAGCTGGAGATTTCAGACAAGTGCCAGATCCAGGCGATCCCTTTCGCCGATCTGAAGGATGCGCTCGCCGCCTCGCAGGGCGATGCCGTCATCGCCGGTCTTGCCGTGACGCCTGAATTGCGCCGGCAATTCGTCTTCTCCCGGCCCTATCTGATGCTGCCGGCGCGCTTCGTGCGCAATCTCGCCGTACCGCTCGACGGCAAAACGGCGGCCGCGCTTTCGGCTCACCCGGTCGGTGTGGTCAAGGGCACGGTGCACGAGGCGATGCTGGCCGCCTTCTTTCCCGCGATCAAGGCGCGGACCTTCGACACCAAGGACGCCCTGCTTGCTGCGCTTAGGGAGCGCAAGGTCGATGCCGCCTTCGCCGATGCGCTGCAGCTTTCCTTCTGGGTCTCCTCGCCGGCCTCGGCCAAATGCTGCGCACTGTTCGACGGCCCCTATCTCTCCGAGCATTTCCTCGGCGAGGGCATGACGATCATGCTGCGGCAGAAGGACAGCGTGCTGACGTCAGCCATCGACCACGCGCTCGCCACGCTGTCGCGCAACGGCCGTCTGCAGGAAATCTATCTGCGCTATTTTCCCTACGGGCTCTACTGACATGCATAAAAACAAAGACTTAAGGATCAGCTCTTGCGGAAACGGGCTATCGCACTGCGCTCGATCGCCGCGCAGGTCAGCTTGTCGAGGCCGAGCCGGTCGCGCAGCAGGCTGAGCAACCGCAGTTCTTCCGCCTTGACCGAAAGATCGGCGGAAGCCACCTCGACGGCCAGCGCATAGGCGGTGTCGTAGAGCTTGACGGGCAGGGTGTCGCGCACGGTTTCGAGAACGACGTCGAGGCCCTCAGGTCCGGAAAGCAGCGAGGCGCAGTCGCGCGCCACCGAAATCAGCTTGTCGTCATCGAAATCCCGGAAAACCGGCAGAAATCCGATCAGTTGGCCGATCCTTTCCAGCTCCCTGTCGTTCATCGTGCTGTCGACGGCAGAGGCCATCACCATCACGTAGATCAGCGCATCATGGGCGGAAAGCGGCTTGTTCATCTCTGATTCCTTTTTCGATCAGCGGAGATTAGGAATTGGCAGCCGCCATTACAAGGGATCGGTCCCCGTCATGACCGCCAGTTATCTCCGGCGCGGATCGTCGCCGTAAAGCCCTTTTCCAGCCTGCCTGGCTTTCTCGGCGGCCGATGCAAGCGGCGAACCCGCCGCGACTTCAGCCCAGCCGTTTTCGGCAAGCCATGCGCCGAGATCCTGCGTGCCGAGCCGGCATGCGGTCGTCGCCATTTCCTTCCATTCGGCCGGATCGATATCGCAGGCGATGCTGCGATTGCGCAAAAGTTGGCGCAGCGCCGTCTTCGCCATCATGCCGCAGGGCCATTGCCGGCCCGCCGGCCCGCATATCCTGTCGGCCGGCGTCGGCACGACGCCGGCGAGCTGAAGCCTGCGCTCGCCGAAGGACAGCATGCCGGCATTTTCGACCGCCGGCCGCGTCAGCTCCATCGGCTTTTTCGCGGAAGGATTTGCGGCTTGCCCGGCGGCGGTCTCAGCTGGTGGTGCGATATCGGCGGGTTTGGGCGCCGTGCCGTCGGCTGGCCGAGGGGAGGGAGGAGCCGGCGGTTGCGCCGAACGGGCGATCACTTCGGCCCGGTCGTCCGACATCGCAGCCGGTTCGCCGGCTTGCGCGGCGGGATCCACCGAAGTCGCCGTCTCCTCTGCCGACACGCTCTCTTCCCCGGCCGTGCCGCCGCGCAGCCTTGTTTCGCCCGCCATCAGCAGGCCGGCCACCACCGCCATTCCCGTAAGACCTGTGAACAAGGCGGCAAGGCGCATGGAATATCTTCCTATTGACTGGCCCAGATGATGCGGGCGATCCAATCGACGTCGGAAAGCTCGAGTGTTCGGTTGGCATGTTCGGGATTGAGCGACATCAGCTCGATCGATCGCGGGCTCTGGCGCAGCAGCACCTTGGCCATCACCTCGCCCGCGCATGTGCGCACCACGACGCGGTCGTTGCGGCGCACCTGCGCACCCGGCGCGACGATCAGCACGTCGCCGTCGCGGTAGAGCGGCATCATGCTTTCGCCCTGCACCTCCAGCGCATAGACGCCGGATTTCTGTGTCGGGGCCGCCGGAAATTCCACCACATCCCAGCCATGGCCGGCCGGAAAACCGCCATCGTCGAAAAAGCCGCCGGCGCCGGCCTGGGCGAAGCCGAGCAGCGGAATCGAGCTTCCCTGCGGCGGAAAGGCGTCGTCAGGCTCTCCGGCAAGCTCTCCGGCCAACTGCTTGGAAAGACCGGCATCCGGCCGCAGGAAGACAAGGAACTGTTCCATGCTCGCCCCGGTCGCACCGAGCACCTTGGCGATCGATTCCGTCGAGGGCCAGCGCAGCCGCCCATCGGCGGAAAGCCGTTTCGACTTGTTGAAGGAGGTGGGGTCGAGCCCGGCGCGGCGCGCAAGACCGGATGGCGTCAGGTCATGCCGTTCGGCAAGCCTGTCGATCGCTCCCCAGATCTGGTCGTGTGACAGCATATGCGCCCGATTCCGTGCGGCTCGTGCCTGCCGCGCTTAAACCAGGCCGAATATTAACCGACCGTGCCGCCTGAGTAAAGGTAAATGAGGAATAAAATCCTGTTATTGAAAGTGCTTAGGCGACCATCGCCATATTGATCTTGCCGAGCTGGATGACCGCTTGGGTGCGGCTGTCGACATCGAGTTTCAGCAGGATCGCCGAGACATGCGCCTTGATCGTCGCCTCGGAGACGCCGAGTTCATAGGCGATCTGCTTGTTCAGCAGCCCTTCGGCCAGCATGGTCAGCACCCGGCTCTGCTGCGGCGTCAGCGTATGCAGGCGGTGGATCAGGTCGGCGACATCGGGATCCTGCTCCTGGCCGTCGCGATAGTTTTCCGGCGTGGCGATATCGCCGGCAAGCACCGTCTGGATGCTGCGGCGAATGCCCTCGATGCCGGAGGATTTGGAGATGAAGCCGGAAGCGCCAAGTTCCAGCGCCCGGCGGATCGTCGTCGCATCGTCGCTTGCCGAGACGATGATGATCGGCAGGCTGGCGAATTCGGAGCGCAGCGCCATCAGGCCGGAAAAGCCGCTGACCCCGGGCATGGCGAGGTCGAGCAGCATTAGGTCGGCGTCCGCATGGGCGCCTGCGGCCGTGCGCGCAGCGGCGAAATCGCCGGCCTCGACGATCGCCTGCCGGCCTTCCATGCCGATCACCGCCTGACGCAGCGCATCCCGGAAAAGCGGATGATCGTCCGCAATGATGATGGTCTGTTCGTGCATCGAAAACTCCCTCCCAAGAGCCCGATCATTGCCGGCGCGCGAACGCCATCCCTCCGCGTTCATGCCGGCTTTCTCATGGGATTATATCAGATCAGGTCTTCTGCGGAAGGGGATTGGCGTTTTCATCAGCCTGGAACTCCTTCACCATCCCCATGAAACTCTTCATCATCTTCTCCATGATGCTGATCGAGCGGTCGACTTCGGCATCGCTCGGCAGCGCGCGCTGGATGGAGCCGCCTTGCTCCAGCTTCGTCACCCGCTCGGAAAGCCGGTCGAGTTCGTCCTCATAGGCCGCCCGTTCGTCGGCCGCCATCCGGCAGACGAGGGCGCCGTCCTTGTCCTGGCAGATCGACATTGCCCCGGTCTGCCGGTCGAGCCGCACGAAATGGTCGCCGCTCTTTTCCAGCTGGAACCGGCTTGCATCGGGTTCGGCCGCCGCGGCGCCAAGCGGCAGGAGAAGAACGCTAAGCGTGAGAACCAAAATCTTCATCGTCTCATCCTCCGGAATTTGTTTCTGCCGGTCCCGTTTTTGAGTGCTGGGGCGTGGACATCGCCGCCTCTTTCCGGCAAAGCGCTGGTGATCGAGGACCAGCAATCGCGAGGCCATGATGAGCGTGACACCGACCCTTTACAAGATCGTGACGGAAACGCTCTGGCAGCAAGCCAGACAAACCGGCATTTTTCATGGCGCCGGCATCGATCTGAAGGATGGCTTCATCCATTTCTCGACCGCCGATCAGGTGAAGCAGACCGCGGCGCTGCATTTTGCCGGCCACTCCGGGCTGCTGCTGATTGCCGTCGATGGAGGGGGTTTTGGCGACAAGCTGGTGTTCGAACCCTCGCGCGGCGGCGATCTCTTCCCGCATCTCTTTGCCGACCTGCCGCTGGCCGCCGTGCTCTCAGAAGTACCGCTGCCGCTCGACGAGACCGGCGCCCATGTCTTCCCGGAGCTGCAGCCATGATCGATCCTTTCAAGCGTGTCGCCCGCAAGGGTCTCTTCCTGTTCGATCCGGAAACGGCGCACGGCATGTCGATCGCCGCGCTGAAATCCGGCCTGGTGCCCGCTTGCCAGCTCACCCCCGATCCACGCCTGCGCCAGACGGTTGCCGGCCTCGTCTTCGACAATCCGCTCGGCATGGCCGCCGGCTACGACAAGAATGCCGAGGTGCCGGAGGCGCTCTTGAAGCTTGGTTTCGGCTTTACCGAAATCGGCACGGTGACGCCGAAGCCGCAATCCGGCAATCCGCGGCCGCGCATCTTCCGCCTGGTCGAGGATGAAGCCGTCATCAACCGCCTCGGCTTCAACAATGAAGGCCATGAGGCAGCTTTCGGACGCCTTGCCGCGCTGAGCGGCAAGGGCATGGTCGGCGTCAATATCGGCGCCAACAAGGACAGCGACGACCGCATCGCCGATTACGTCGCCGGCATTCGCCGCTTCCATTCCGTCGCGCGTTATTTCACCGCCAACATCTCTTCGCCGAACACGCCGGGCCTGCGCGACTTGCAGGGCCGTGAAAGCCTCGCCGCACTGCTGTCTGCCGTGCTTGCGGCGCGCGACGAGGCAGCAGTGACATCCGGCCGCAAGGTCCCGGTCTTTCTGAAGATCGCTCCTGATCTGACCGAGGAAGGCATGGACGATATCGCGGCGGAAGCGCTCGCGCATGCGCTGGATGGTCTGATCGTCTCCAACACCACGCTGTCGCGCGACGGTCTCAAGGATCAGCGCCAGGCGAAAGAGACAGGCGGCCTCTCCGGCGTGCCGCTGTTCGAAAAATCGACGGCCGTGCTCGCCAGGATGCGCAAGCGCGTCGGCCAGGCTTTGCCGATCATCGGCGTCGGTGGTGTCTCCTCGGCCGAAACCGCGCTGGAAAAGATCAGGGCGGGCGCCGATCTCGTCCAGCTCTATTCCTGCATGGTCTACGAAGGGCCTGGTCTGGCCGGCGATATCGTCCGCGGCCTCACCAAACTCCTGGATCGCGAAAAGGCCAACTCGATCCGCGACTTGCGCGACACCAGGCTGGATTACTGGGCGGCCCGAAATGCCTGATCGGCCCGCGGCTTGACCAGTATTGCCAGGAAAAAGCCGCGGAAGAGCAGGAAGGCGTTCATTGCCAGCCAGAGGCCGTGATTGCCAAAGAGCGGGACGAAGACGGCGAGCATCAGGAGATAGCCAGCAAAGGACATCAGCATCCGGTTGCGCATCTCGGCCGACCATGTGGCGCCGATGAAGACCCCGTCCATCAGGAAGGCGAGCGCGCCCGTCAGCCCGGTCACCGCCGCCCAGGGCAGATAGGTCTCAGCCGCCTGTCGCACCTCCGGTGAGGTCGTCAGCACCGAGATCAGCCAGGGACCGGCGAGGAAGAAGAAAGCCGAAACGATCGCCGCCAACCCGAAGGACCACAAGGTCGTCAGCTTCAGCCCGCGGTCGAACGCCGGCCGGTAGCGCGCGCCGATCGCCCGGCCGGTGATCTGCTCGGCGGCATTGGCGAGCCCGTCGAGATAATAACTGGAGAGCAGAACGAAATTCATCAAAACGGCATTGGCGGCAAGCGTCACCGCGCCGAAACCGGTGCCGATCCGCGTCATGATGGTGAAGGCGCCGATCAGCACGAAGGTGCGGATCAGGATGTCGCGGTTGAGCGCGAAAAGCTCAGCCAGCCGGCGCCGGGAAAAAACCTCGGACCATGCTGGCCGCTCCGCCTTGGCAAAGCCGCTGAGCACGATGAAAAGCCCGGCGAACGCGCCGGCCGTCTCGCCGGCCATCGTACCCCAGGCGACCCCCGCCACGCCCCAATCGAGCGTCAGGCCGAGATAGATGGACAGCAGGATGTTGATGCCGTTGATGATCGCCTGCAGCAGCAGCCCGATCTTGCCCTGTCCGCGCCCGAGCACGAAGCCAAGGATGGCGTAATTCGCCAGTGCTGCCGGTGCGGCGAGGATGCGGATCGAAAAATAGCTGCTGGTCGCCTCGGCGATCGCTCCGTGCGCGCCCATCAGCCTCAACCCGGCCGCGATCAGCAGCGGCGAAAGAAAAAGCAGCGCCAATCCGCAGCCGAGCGCCGAAATCATCGCCCGGGAGAAGATCGCCTGCTGCTCGTGCCCATCCCGCCGGCCATAGGCCTGCGCCGTCAGACCGGTCGTCGAGGCGCGCAGAAAGTTGAAGCTGCCCATGATCAGATCGAACAGCATCGCGCCGATCGCCAGCCCCGCAAGTGCTTCCGGGTCACCCATACGGCCGACGACGGCGGTATTCGTCAGCCCGAGCATCGGCGTCGTCATGAAGCCGAGCGTCATCGGAATGGCGATCGACAGCACCAGCCGGTGCGTCACATCGAAAGCGAACCTGTTGTCGTTGCTGCGCGTATCCATGATGGCCTTATCTCGAGGCCGAATCGCCTCAGCTGGACAACACCATGGCCCAATAGGGCAGGTTCCTGGAAGATACATTATGGGCGACGGCGACGCCGAGGCCGTCATAGCGCCCGAGCATGTTTTCCAGATGATGCGGCGAGTTGATCCAGGCCGTCACCACGGCATCGACGCTCTGCTGGCCGGCGGCGATATTTTCAGCCGCCGGCAGCTGGACGCCGCTCGCCTTGACCCGCGCCCCGAAACTGTCGGTTAGCCCCATCAGATGCGCCATCTTGCCGGCACTCGCCATGCGTTTGGCCTGGAAGAGAGCAGCCGTGCTCGCCGCCGGATCGGGGCTAAGCGGCGGCAGACCGTTCTTCGCCCTCAACTGGTTGACGAGCGGCAGCACGCTCGCCGTTTCGTCCTCGCCGTTGGACGGCGTGCCGGCAAGGTGCGGGGTCGTGGTGCAGCCGGCGATGCCGGCGGCAAACGTGAGTCCGGAAAGGATGAGCAGGCTGCGCCTGGAAAGGTCGATCGATGTCATGTTACCGGCGATAGCTGAAAAGGCGAAGGATGACGAAGAGCGGGATGACGATCGTCGCCCCGACGATGAGGTAGTCGCCGACGCGCCCGAGCGCCGAGAAACCCCGATGCCAGATTTCCAGGATGAAATCCCGGAACCCATAGATGATGTTCCACGGCGTCAGGCCGAAGACTGTCATGACGAAACCGACGATCAGCGACACGACGATAAGCTTTATCAATGTGCGGGCGAAGGAATCGCCGAGGAACTTGTTCACCTGATCGGACATGCGCCATCTCCTGTTTGCCCTTGGAATAAGGTTGCGGCGTACCGCCCGCAAGCCCTTTCCGGGATTGGCCGCTTCGCCTGTGAAATAGGACTTGAGTTTTTTTGTGGCCGCAGCCAAATGCGGGCTGGCGCATCGGCCCGAAAATCGGAATCGATTTTCGGAAAGCACGATGCGCGGATTGAAAGTGTTACAGCGTCCTTTGCGCGTCTTAAAAGACGCGCGGCGCTGTAACGCATGTCGCGCAAAAGTGTGGAGCGGTTTTGCGATAACGACATGCGTAAAAGTCAACAGGTCTAATTATGCAGCCCCACCAGCTTTCCTCAGGCGATGTCATCGCCGACCGCCGTGCCGATTACGCCCGCATGCTCGACGAAGGCGGTGAGCCCGAGGCGGCGGCCGAGCTGATGGAGCAGGCGCTCGAACTCGTGCCCGGCTGGGCCGCCGGCTGGTATCGCCTCGCCACCTATCGCGAAAAGGCGGGCAAGGGGGAAGCCGCGATCGGGGCCTATCGCAGCACGCTCGCCCTCGATCCCGAAGACATTTTCGGCGCCGCACTCAAGCTCGCCCTGCTCGGCGATAGCGCCACACCCGACCGGCCGCCGAGCCGCTATGTCGAGCGCCTGTTCGACGACTATGCCGACCGTTTCGAATCGGCACTGGTCGAAAAACTCGATTACAGCGTCCCGCAGAAGCTCGCAGCCCTCGTTAACTCCACCGGCAGGCATTACCAATTGGCCGTCGATCTTGGCTGCGGCACCGGTCTGCTCGGCTCGGAAATCCATGGCCGTGTCACCCGTCTCGAAGGCTTCGACCTCTCGCAGAACATGCTGGCCAAGGCCGCCGAGAAACACGTCTATGACAGTCTCGCCCAGGCCGATCTGTCGCTCGCGCCCGATCTCTCCGGCCTGTTTACCGATGCGGCGCGACATCGCGCCGACCTGGTGACGGCAGCCGATGTGCTGATGTATCTCGGCAATCTCGAAAGCGTGTTTGCCATCGTCGAAGACCTCGCCGCCGCCGGCGCCGACATCGCCTTTTCCGTCGAGGATGCGGGGGAGGGCGACGGCTTTCATCTCGCGCCATCGCTGCGTTACGCCCATTCGGAAGCCTATGTGCGGAAGCTGCTCGCCCGTCACGGCCTCGAAATCCTCAAAATCACCAAGACGGTCATTCGCAAAGATGGCGGCAAACCAGTTGCCGGCATTCTGTTTCTTACGCGCAAGCCGGCGTGAGCGAACATTTCTTGCGATGTTTTTATAGGTCAGCATTGCTTACCTATTTCGCTTGATCGGCTCACTGAAAAACCCGATACTGCACCGCATCGGCAGCGAGCCCAGCGATAAACGCCAAGGCGCTCAAGCTCATTTCATTACGCAAAATTTCGCCGCGCCCGGTGTTCTCCGGCGTGTTCTTGAACTCGGCTGCCGTGGAGACTGGCGACATGACACAGCTCATCAATGCCCTTGGCGGCTTCTGGAATGCCAGCGCCACGCGCCATGCCCCGATCGAAGACGTGCAGGGCATATTCTCCGGCAGCCTCGTCGCCGCCCTCGGCCTCTACGTGCTCGCCAGCGCCGGGCTTCTTACCGGCAGCACGGCCGGCGTGGCCTTCCTTTTGCATTATGCCTTCGGCGTCAATTTCGGCCTTGCTTTCTTCCTGCTCAACCTGCCGTTCTTCTGGCTGTCGTGGAAGCGTCTCGGCATGGGTTTCACGATCAAGACCTTCATCGCCATCGGCCTGACTTCGGTGCTTGCCGACGTGCAGTCGCGCTTCTTCTCCATTTCCAGCATCCATCCGGCCTGGGCGGCCCTTCTCGGCGGCCTGCTGCTCGGCTTCGGCGTACTGGCGCTCTATCGCCACCGCGCCAGCCTCGGCGGCGTCGGCATTCTCGGTATCTACGTTCAGGAGCGTTTCGGCATCCGCGCCGGCCTCGTCCAGCTCGCCATCGACCTCTGCGTGCTCGCCGCCGCCTTCCTCGTCACCACGCCGCCGGTCGTCTTCTATTCCGTGCTCGGCGCCGTCGTCCTCAACCTTTTCGTCGCCATCAACCACCGTGCCGACCGCTACATCGCACTCTAACATTACAAATCGGTAAGCCATTCTAAACAAAACGTAACTTGCCTCTGCTCAGCCATGACGCGACACTTCTTCCCGCGCCGGATTTGATGAGGTGAGTTATGTCAGATTTGGAAAAGCTTGTAAGACGCCGCATGCAGGAAGAATACGCCAAGGGCGCTTCCGCAGAGGAAATCGCGAAAGTTGTCCGCGACCTCTTCAATAGCATCGACCTCTCAGGCCCATCGCCTGATGCCGTTGCCGTGCGGGCCACTCCGAATTACGAGTGACCTTATATTCAACCGACCCGAGATTTTCGGGTCGGTCGCCGGGATGGTTCCCTTAAGCAGAAATTGATCACGCTGCCTTGACTGCGGCATCGATCGGATGCTGCGAGCGGAAGCCGACGGCAAGTCGGTTCCAGATATTGATCGCGCCGATCGCCACGGTGATCTTCGTCATTTCCTCCTCGGAAAAATGCGCCTTCAGCGTCTCGTAATCGGCATCCGGTGCACCGGTTTTGGCAATGTTGGTCACGGCGTCGACCCAGCCGAGCAGCGCCCGTTCGCGGGTGTCATAAACTGGTGATTCCCGCCAGACACACATCAGGTTGATCCATTGCTCGCTGAGCCCATCATGGCGGGCTTCCTTCACATGCATGTCGACGCAATAGGCGCAGCCGTTGATCTGCGAAGCGCGCAGCTTGATCAGGTGGATGAAGCGGCGCTCGAGCCCGGAGGACTGGACGTACTGCTCGAGCGCGACGATCGCCTTGTAGGCATCGGGGGCGGCTTTTGCGAAGTTGAAACGCGGTTGCATGATCTTCTCCTTGGTTATGGCTCAGCGAGCCGTCTTGCGTTCATGGATTTCAAGGAAGGCGCAGCCTCGGGCTGCGATCGATCCGTCGTCGAGGGCCGTCAGTTCGATGCCGAGGTCGGCAATGCTGGTCTTGGCGAGTTCGGTCCGATAGACCCGTTCGGCCCGGAGCATCGCCGCGCTGATGTTGCAGGGCTTGGCGAAGAAGCGATCGGCGACCGGGTTCGGCCCGCGCTGGCGGATTTCGGCGCAGCGGAAAGCCGGCGCCTGTCCCTCGACCGCAAGCAGGATGTCGAGCAGCGAGATCTCCTCGGCCGCCTTCGCCAGCCGGTATCCGCCTTTCGGCCCCGGCACGGTATCGAGGATGCCGGCGCCTGACAGCGCCTGCAGATGTTTCAGCAGATAGCTCGTCGAGACGCCGTGGAACTCCGCCAGTGCTGCGGCCGAAAGCACGCCGCCTTCGGAGAGGCCGGCAAGCATCGCGACGCTGTGAATGGCCTGCTCGACTCCATCGCTCATCTTCATCGAAGCATCTCTCCAATTCGTGGATAAAAAATATCCATGATTATACCGGTTGTCAACAGGGCGCTGTTTGCCTTTCTCCCGGCGCCGGATAGAAACGGAGAAAGCCGACAGGGGAACATCATGGCATCCAACGCCTTCGCAGGCCTTCTGAATACCAGCGCCGATCGCCACTCGCCGTTCGACGACGCCCAGGGCATCGTCGCCGGTAGCATGCTCGCCGTGCTTGGCGTCTCGCTTCTCTCCGGCGCGGGGCTGCTCGCCGGCGGCACGGCGGGTCTTGCCTTCCTCGCGCATTATGCGACCGGGATCAGCTTCGGCCTTTGTTTCTTCGCGGTGAACCTGCCCTTCTATTATCTCGCCTTTCGCCGCTTGGGTCTTGCCTTCACCATCAAGACCTTCGCCGCCATCGCCCTGACATCGGTCCTGTCCGAATTCGTCCCGGAATTCATCGGCATCGCCCATGTCAATCCTTTCGCCGGGGCGCTCTTTGGCGGTCTTGTCATCGGCGCCGGCATGCTGGCGCTCTTTCGCCACCGCGCCAGCCTCGGCGGCATCGGCATTCTCGCCCTCTATATTCAGGATCGTTTCGGCTGGCGCGCCGGTTTCGTCCAGCTCGGCTTCGACGGCATCATCCTGGCGCTCTCCTTCTTCGTCGCCAGCCCCTTCATCATTGCCTGCTCCGTGCTCGGCGCGGTCGTGCTCAACCTCACGATTGCCATCAACCATCGCAAAGACCGCTATATCGCCATGTGAAAAGCTGCCGCTCTTCTTTTTCCTTAGGATTTCACTAGTTTCAGGGCGTGGACCAGATCGATGCCGAAGCCCGCGCTTTGTTGCCTGCCGCCTTTACCCGCTGGTTTGCGGAAAAGGGCTGGCGGCCGCGCGCCCATCAGCTGGAATTGCTCGCCCGCGCCGAGGCCGGTGAAAGCACGCTGCTGATTGCGCCCACCGGCGCCGGCAAGACGCTCGCCGGTTTTCTGCCGTCGCTTACCGATCTCACCCGCCGCGGCCGGATTCCGCCAGGCTCCGTCTTCACCGGCATCCATACGCTCTATGTCTCGCCGCTGAAGGCGCTTGCCATCGATATCGAGCGCAACCTGATGAAACCGGTCGAGGAGATGGGCCTGCCGGTTACCGTCGAAAACCGCACCGGCGACACGCCGAACGCCAAGCGCCAGCGTCAGAAGCTCAACCCGCCGGATATTCTTCTGACGACACCGGAACAGGTCGCGCTGCTTCTCGCCAATCGCGAGGCCGAGCGCTTCTTCAAGGACCTGAAATATGTCGTGCTCGACGAGTTGCATTCGCTCGTCACCTCCAAACGCGGCCATATGCTGTCGCTCGGCCTTGCCCGCCTGCGCCGCCTTGCCCCCGGCCTCCAGACCATCGGCCTGTCGGCGACCGTCGCCGAGCCGATGGATCTGCAGAAATGGCTGGTCGCCCAACAGGAGGGCAGCGGGCAGGAGGGCAGTGAGCATCATGCCGGTCTCGTCGTCGTCGAGGGTGGCGCCAAACCGGATATCTCGATCCTGTCGACCGAAGAGCGCATTCCCTGGGCCGGCCATTCCGCTCGCTATGCCATTCCCGACGTCTACAACAAGCTTGTCGAACACAAAACGACACTGCTGTTCGTCAACACCCGCAGCCAGGCGGAAATGCTGTTCCAGGCGCTCTGGACGATCAATGACGACAATCTGCCGATCGCCCTCCATCACGGCTCGCTCGATGTCGCCCAGCGCCGCAAGGTCGAGGCGGCGATGGCCGAAAACCGGCTGCGCGCCGTCGTTGCCACCTCCACCCTCGATCTCGGCATCGACTGGGGCGACGTTGATCTCGTCATCCATGTCGGCGCGCCGAAGGGCGCCTCGCGGCTTGCCCAGCGCATCGGCCGCGCCAATCACCGCATGGACGAGCCGTCGAAGGCGATCCTCGTGCCGGCCAACCGCTTCGAGGTGATGGAGTGTCAGGCGGCCCTCGACGCCAATTATATCGGTGCCCAGGACACCCCGCCGGTCGGCCGCGGCGCGCTCGACGTGCTCGCCCAGCACGTGCTCGGCATGGCCTGCGCCGAACCTTTCGACATGCTGGAACTCTACGATGAAATCATCAGCGCTTCGCCCTATGCCGATCTGACCTGGGAAACCTTCGAGCGCATCGTCGATTTCGTCGCGACCGGCGGTTATGCGCTCCGCACCTACGAGCGTTATGCCCGCATCCGCAAGACCAAGGAGGGCCGCTGGCGCGTCTCCAATCCCGCCGTCGCCCAGCAATACCGCCTCAATCTCGGCACCATCGTCGAAAGCCCGATGCTGAACATCCGCATGGTCAAGCGCGGCGAGGGCGGCAGGATCGGCCGCGGCGGCGCCACGCTTGGAAAGGTCGAGGAATATTTCCTCGAGCAATTGTCGCCGGGCGATACTTTCGTCTTCTCCGGCAAGGTGCTGCGCTTCGAGGGCATCCGCGAAAACGAATGCCTGGCATCGCAGGCCTTTTCGCTCGATCCGAAGATCCCCTCCTACAATGGCGGCAAGTTCCCGCTGTCGACCTATCTCGCCGAGCAGGTGCGCGCGATGATCGCCGACCCCCACCGCTGGCGCCAACTGCCGGATCAAGTGCGCGACTGGCTGTCGCTGCAGAAAGACAAGTCGATGCTGCCGAAGCGCGACGAGTTCCTGATCGAAACCTTCCCGCGCGGCAGCCGCGGCTATATGGTCGCCTATCCCTTTGAAGGCCGTCTCGCCCACCAGACGCTCGGCATGCTGCTCACCCGCCGGCTGGAGCGGGCCGGCGCCAAGCCGCTCGGCTTCGTCGCCACCGATTATTCGCTGGCCGTCTGGGGGCTCGAGGATATGGGGCTGATGATCGGCAATGGCAGGCTCAGCCTCTCCGACCTCTTCGACGAGGATATGCTTGGCGACGATCTCGAAGCCTGGCTCGACGAATCCTTCCTGTTGAAGCGCACCTTCCGCAATTGCGCCGTGATTGCAGGCTTGATCGAGCGCCGTCATCCTGGCAAGGAAAAGAGCGGCCGCCAGATCACCGTCTCGGCCGATCTGATCTACGACGTGCTGCGCAGCCACGAGCCGGATCACATCCTGCTGCAGGCGACGCGGCAGGATGCGGCGACGGGACTTTTGGATATTGGCCGTCTTGGCGATATGCTGAGGCGAATCAGGGGCCACATCACCCACCGCGCTCTCGACCATATTTCCCCGCTCGCCGTGCCGGTGATGCTGGAAATCGGCCGTGAAGCGGTGCCAGGCGAGGCGCATGATGCGCTGCTCGCCGAAGCGGCCGACGATCTGATCGCCGAGGCGCTCGCTTGAGACTTGTTTGGGAATATTGACCGTGATCAACCGCCTGGCGCTTGCGCGCGACATATCGGGACAGACCGCGATGCCGGGGATCGAGACATCGGTCCATGGCATTGCCGCCGTCTGCGACCCGCTCGGCGCGCTTTATCTGCCGGATGCCGGCCTGCTCGTCGTCTCCGACCTGCATCTGGAAAAAGGCGCGGCCTTCGCCCGCCGCGGCATGATGCTGCCGCCTTATGATACGTTGGCGACGCTGACCGTGCTTGCCGCCGTCATTTCTCGTTATGATCCGAAGCTCGTCGTCTCGCTCGGCGACAATTTCCACGACCGCATCGGTTCTGCGCATCTGCCGGAGAATTTCCGGGCGCTGATCGTCGCCATGGCCCGCGGCCGCGAATGGATCTGGGTCAATGGCAATCACGATCCCGACGGCGTCGTCGATCTGCCCGGCGCCTCGGTCGACGAGATGCATTATGCAGGACTGACCTTTCGCCACGAGCCGCGGAGCGGTTTGCAGAGCGGCGAAATCGCCGGCCACCTGCACCCCTCCGCGACCGTGCGCCGCCGCGAAAAATCCGTCCGCCGTCCGTGTTTCGCCACCGATGGCGCCCGCCTCCTGATGCCGGCCTTCGGCGTCATGAGCGGCGGCCTGGATCTCGCCCATCAGGCGATGAAGGGCCTGTTCGACACATCTTCGCTGATGGCGCATCTGCTGGGCCGGGATCGGATCTATTCGGTCAGATACGGGAATTTGCGGGGGTAGCGATTGCTGTCTCGGATACGGGACTTACACGGCACACCCTGAAATCAATCACACTCCTGCAATTGCTGCTGATACGTCCCGGCCATCCGCGCAAATTTCTGCGCCGTCTGCTGCAATTGTCCGTTCGAGCGCCAGTCGCCGCGTTTGTATCCTGTCGGGCCGGAATAATAGGCGAGATAGAGATTATAAGCGTCGTTCAGCGGAATGCCGGTCTCCGCGCTGTTCTGGGCGTGATACCAGCCGATGAAATCGATGGCGTCGGCGAAGTTTGCCCGCCGCGCTGTCCAGTTCCCGGTCTGCGACTGATAGTGATCCCATGTTCCGTCGAGCGCCTGCGAATAACCATAGGCGGTTGAGGGCCGGGTCCAGGGAATGAAGCCGAACAGCTTGGTGCGCGGCGGCCGCGCATAGGGCTGGAAGCCGGATTCGGTATACATCGTCGCCATCAGGATCGGCACCGGCACGCCGTATTTCTTCTCCGTCCGCTCGGCTGCACGCTGCCAGCTGGAGAAGAGCCCGTCGCGCTCATCGAAGACGGCACAGATGTTCCTCGTCTGCTTCGGTGCCGTCGCGCAGCCGGCAAGCAGTGCGAGACCCACGGCGGTCAGAACGATACGAGTACGCATGACAAAACCTCTCGTTTCCGAGAGATTACTAACTCGTAAATGTTAAGGACCGGTTTTTAGTCGAATACGAACTTCCCTGGATAGCTGCCTGCGCGGGCCAGGGATGGATGCCGTCGCGCAGCCAGAGGACGCTATCGCGCCAGAAGCCCTCGGAATGGCGTGCATGGAACAGGCCGAAATGGCCGATCGCCTCGAAGCCGAGATCGGCGGGCTGCAGCAGCACTTCGTCGATCTTGGCGTTGCGGTAATAGGCAAGCGTGCGACGGATCGCCGGCACGGTCCCGAGTTCGTCGTCCGACATGGCGACGGCAAGAATAGGTGCGGTCACCGCGGCAAAACGTTTGAGCACCTCGTCCCGCTCCGCGGCCGGGTGGCTCATCTCCATGCGCGCCCGGCGAAAGCTCCATTCATGGGCGACGCCCGCCGGCAGATCCTCGAGCCAGCCGAGCCGTTTGCCGGGAAAATAGCCGAAGAGCGCCGTCAGCATAGGCATGACGATGTGCCATTTGATCAGCAGCCGCATCCGGCGCGCCGGCGCATAATCGCGCCAATAGGCATATTGGGCGCCCATCGTCAGCATGCGGTCGATCCGGCCGGCATGTTCCGAGAGGCCCGGCAGAAAACCGCCGATGCTGTGGCCGACGACATAGAGCGGCTGGTCTGCCCGTCCGTCCATGAAGCACAGCGCCGCGTCGAAATCCTGTTCGCCCCACTCCCGCCAGCGATAATCGCAGCCGCGGAGCCGCACCGGCCGCGAAAGCCCGATGCCACGGTAGTCATAGGTCAGGACGTCGAAACCGTGAGCGGCGAGAAAGTGGCCGTAACGATGATAATAACGCCCAAGCACGCCAGTCGCCGGATTGATAATGACGCTGGCGCGAGCCTTCGCTTCGCCCGAGGTCCAGAGATGGCCGCCGAGCATCACGCCGTCGCTGCATCGGATCTCCACCGGTGCACCCCCCGCCGGCCGTTTATCTTGTTCTTCCGCAAACGGTGGGTCTGCGCCTTTTGCCATGCTCCGTCGCCCTCTGTTCGGCGACGATGATAGAGGCGGGATTTGAGGAGGAAAAGCCGAATGCGGCCATAGATTGGACCGCCGTCGTCATCAGATAGTCTAACCCGCTACGCTTTGACGGGCTGGTAGCGCAAGATCACTGCGCCACTTTCCGTCGTTGAGGATTGGATGAGCTTTAGCGCGACCTGCTCCCCTGCAGGCTTGAAAAGCGGGTTGCCGCCGCCGAGAATGACGGGCACGACGCAAATCCTGACTTCATCGATGAGGCCGGCTTTCAGCAGGCTGTCGGCAAGCTCGGCACTGCCGAAGATGAAGATCGTCTTGCCGTCCTCTTGTTTCAGCCTCGTCAATTCGGGGATCGGATCGCTGACGACGCGGGCATTGTTCCAGCCGGGCTCGGTCATCGTCCGCGACACGGCGATCTTGGCGATGCCGTTCATATAGGCCTTGATCTTGTCTTCGCTTTCGGCGGTCGGCCAGTAGGAGGCCATGCCCTCATAGGTCTTGCGGCCAAAGACCAGCAGATCGCCTTCTTCACCGAATTGCTCGGCCAAGCGCTGCAGCTCGGGTCCCCAGGCGAGATTGTGGAAGTCGATATCCCACGGCTTCGTGCCTTCGAAATAACCGTCGAGGGTCATCAGGTTCCAGACGACAAGCTTTCTCATTCCATCCTCCTTCCGGGTTTGCCAGCCACGATCAAAACAGATTGCATATCACAACTGGTTGAAACCTAATGCAACTGATAGCAAAATGCAAGCGGTTTTCAGCGGTGAGAATGACCGCATCGGCGCGACGCGGCCGCTTGACCGCCCGCCGTTGCAAGGAAGAAATTCGCGTGAATGCCGCGTCTTATCGCAGATCAGTCCCTGCGGAAGATCAGGCTGGCGCCCCAGCCGGTGATGACGGCAAGAGCCACGGACGCGAAGCCATAGAGGATCGGCTGACCATGCGCGGCGTCGGTGATCGTCTGCTCGATGCCGGTTTTGATGACGCGCAGCGGCAGCGATTCCTGGGTGATAAGATTGCCGCTCTTGAAGAGATAGGCGCGCACCGTGTGGACGCCGTTCGGAATGTTTGCCGGCAGGCGCAGGCTCGCCTTGAAGAGGTTAGAGGAAACGAAGCGCACGCCGCTCGGGTTGCGGTCGTAGAACCCGCCGCCCTGCTGCAGCCGCCGGAAGGCATCGCGGAATTCGCCGAGATTGCTGCCATCGCCGACAAAGCCGACCGGCGTCAGCGGAATGTGATCGATGCCGATCCCCTGATCGGTCAGCTCGAGCGGCGTCGTCAGGTCGTCGATCATCCGCGAACTCGACATCGAGTAGGAGTGCGGCACCGCCTCGAAGGTCATCGAGCGTGTATTGACCCAGATGCCGAAGACGCGCTCCTTCTTGCGCACCGTCGCATCCTGGCGCGGGCCTTCCAGCACCACGACCACGTCATATTGGCCGATGGCGAGCAGCAGCTGGTCGGTGTTCGAGAGCGCCCCGAAGATCGTCAGGTCGGCGCCGTGGAAATCCGAGGTGATGGCGATTTCGCTGGTCGACGTGCCGATTTCCAGCCCTTCACGCACCGCTTCGGTTGCCTGCCCAGGCAGCCATTGCGCTCCGGCAGCCGCCGGCAGCAGACAAAGAAGCGCGATGGCGGCGGCAAGCAGGCGCATCAGTTGCCCGCTCCCATCACCACCGAATAGATGTCGGCCGGCGTCACCACCAGCGCGATCGCCAGACGCACGCCGACGGCGAGTACCAGCAGGCCGAGCAGGGCGCGCAGCTGCTCGCCGCGCAGCTTCTGGCCGACGCGCACGCCGTATTGCGCGCCGATGACACCTGCGACCATCAGGATGAAGGCGAGCACGATATCGACGGAAAAGTTCGTCGCCGCCTGCACGATCGTCGTATAGGCGGTCACGAAAATGATCTGGAACAACGAGGTGCCGACAACGACATTGGTCGGGATGCGCAACAGATAGATCATTGCCGGCACCATGATGAAGCCGCCGCCGACACCCATGATCGAGGTGAGGATGCCGATCGCAAAGCCGAGCGCAACGATCGGAATGACGCTGAGAAAGACCTTCGATTTCTTGAAACGCACCTTCAGCGGCAGTCTGTGCACCCAGTGCTGGTGGCCGGGCTTGCGTGGTGCCGGCGGCTCGTTGCGCGCCGCCCGCCGCATGGCATTGATGCTTTCGAGCAGCATCAGCCCGCCGACCGTGCCGAGGAAGATGACATACATCAGCGAAATGATCAGATCGAGCTGGCCGATGGCGCGCAGCAGCGAGAAGATCCAGATGCCGACCGTCGCCCCCGAGAGGCCGCCGACCAAAAGCACCGTGCCGAGCTTGACGTCGAGCGTGCCGCGCCGGAAATGCGTGATCGCACCCGAGATCGACGACGCCACCACCTGGTTGGCGCCGGTTGCGACCGCGACGATCGGGGGGATATTGTAGAAGATCAGCAGCGGCGTGATCAGAAAGCCGCCACCGACGCCGAACATTCCAGACAGAAATCCGACGGCCGCCCCCATGCCGAGAATGATGAAGATGTTCACCGACAATTCTGCGATGGGCAGATAGATTGTCACAGCCGACCCCGAATGATGACCGCCCCTGCCGGGCGGTTTCTGTCACGACCCCGTTCGAATGCGCACCATACTGTGAAATCGTTGCCAGAGGCTTTCGATCGGCCCCTGTGGCGACGGAGATCGAAAGCGGACGATTCGGCAGGTGCGACGATCGATCTGTCCCGCATAATCCGGCTTTTTTCAGATTGCGTGACAGGCGGCGGAAAAAACGAAAAATGTCTGAGGCCGCCAAGCCTTTTGTAGGGCAATTACAGCAAAAGGGCCGTGCGGTTTGCGCCCGGGCTGGCGCAAACGAGACATCGGCCATTTCCGCACCCGAAAAGAGCGGAAAGGTTCTAGATGGCCTTGCTGCCCTGCTTGTTGCGTTCGAGCAGCGCCTTGACGGTTGCGTCGGTCACTTTGCCGTCCGGCTCCTGGCCGACCGACTTCTGGAAGTTTTTGATCGCGGTCACTGTCTTTGCGCCCATTTCGCCATCCGGTGAGCCGGCGTCGAAACCGCTATTGTTGAGGATCGCCTGGATATTGCGGATCGCCTTCTTCATGTCGACCGTCGCCGTCTTGAGGCCAGTGCCGGCCCATTCGTCGGGAATGTCGATAGCGTTGGTGCGGTGGTCGACCGGCTCCGGCTTCCAGAGATCGGCCTTAGTGCGGGCCCGCTCGAGCTGGTCCGGCTTCATGGCTTTGGCCACTTCGTCGCGTTTCTGCGCCGCGTCCTTGTCGCCGGCCTTGGCGGCGATCGAAAACCATTTGTAGGATTCTTCGATATCCGCCGGAACCCCGTTGCCCCTCGCGCAAAGGATCGCCAGGTTGAACTGGCTGTCGGTGATGCCGAGGTTGGCGGCCTTGGTGAACCATGAGGCGGCCGTGGCATAGTCCTGCTGGCCGAGCGCGCCGGAAGCGTAGAGCACGGCGAGATTATGCATGGCGCTGGCATTGCCCTGGTTTGCCGCCTGCTCGTAGAAGCTCTTCGCCTTCGCGATGTCGCGTTCGACGCCATTGCCCTTCTCGTACATGCTGCCGAGCCGGTACTGCGCCGGTGCAAAGCCCTTGTCGGCCGAAAGCTGGTACCAGCCTGCCGCCTGCTTCTGATCGACGGTGATGCCGTTGCGGCCGTCCGAATAACGCGCGCCGATCTCAAACAGCGCCAACACATCGCCGGTTCGCGCCGCATCGGCAAGCGATTTCGGCTGGATGGCATCGGGAATCGTGATGGCGGCCTGCGGTGCGGATGCGGCCGCCGACATGTTCGCAACAAAGCCCGATGTCTCCTGCGCTGCGCCGGATGGGGCGGCAGGGGCAAATGTCGCGGCCCCTTCGCCGTCGAGCGGCGCGGCATCGGTCAGATGATCGCCGACAACCGGCGGGGTTGCTTCCGGCTCAGCCTGTTCGGCGGCGGGGGACGTCGTCTGCGCTGTTGGGGCGGCCGTTTCTGCCGTGCCGGTGTCCGGCTGGGCGGGTGTTGCTTCAGGCAAGGCTAGCTGCGGATTTTCCGTCGCGCCGGTCAGCGCCGAGACTTCGGCTGCCGCCTGCGGGGCGCTCTCGCCGCTCGTCAGCGTCCGGGCAAGCGGAAAGGCCATGATCGCCAGCAGCACGGCCCCGACGGCCAGCAGGATCGGCCGCCGGTAGCGCGAAAAGGCGCTGGTCTTGCCCGTCTTGTCAGAAGTCTTGCCGGCCTTGTCGACGCTTGCGCCCTTCTTCTCGGCCTTGACGGCTGCCTGTTTCGGATTGGCGTCCACTTCCATCGCGGCTGCCTGCGCTGCACGACGCGCGGCGGCTATATAATCGGCGCGATCGGTTTCGGCGGCAGGTTTGCCGCGTGCGGCACTCTGGCTGGCGCGGACCCGTTCAAGGATCTTCTTCACGTCGGGCGCGCCCGAGCCCGGTTCGAGCAGTTCGTTTGCCGCATCCGTCGGCACCACGTCGGTCGGATCGATCGATGGCGCGGGGTCGATCATCGGGCGTTCGGTTGCCCGGCTCTCGGCTTTCCTGCCGGGCAGCAGCCGCTTGCCGAGGCTGGCAAGCAGGCTGGCCTTTGCCGGTGCCTGTGCCCGTATTGGCGTCACGTTCTCAGTCGTCCTGGTCGCGGCTTCGATGGCGATCGCGCTCGTTCCGCTCATGGCATTGGCTTGCACCGGGGCGGCAGGTTCGGCTGCAACCTCGGCCGTGCGGATAACAGGAGAGGCCTTCGCTGTGAGGACAGCGGCCGGCGTCCTGTCCATCTCGGCCTCGGCCACCATCAGCGCGTAGGGATCGACATCGAAATCGACCTCGGCCACCGGCATCTGGGCACTCACCCGCCCGCCGCGCTCTTCCATGCCGTCGAGGCGGTCGGCGATATGCACCAGCGTCTCGTGCAGCGCCTTGAAAGTCTTGTGCGTGCGCTCCTCGCTGTCGCGGCTGATTTCCTCGAGGTGACGCAGATCCTCGGCCAGCGCCGTCAGCGCCGACATATCGGCAGCAGCCACGGCGCCCTGCGGGCCGCCATGGCGCGAATAGGCGTCGACGACGGCTTCTGCCGCCTGGCGCGCCGCCTCGATGATATATTCGTCGCTCGTCGCCATATAGTCTTCGATCGCGCCCATCCGCCGGTCGAATTCGGCTGGGATCGCGGCGCTTTCGCGTGGCGTGTTCATCAGTGCCGAAAGATTGGCGATCTGGTCTTCGAGGTTCTTCAGCGCATGTGGATCGGTCGGCGCTGCCGATGTGCTCTCTTCCAGCCGGGCGGCGATGTCGCTCAGCCGCCCTTCGAGACGCCGGAAGGCGCCGTCGTCAACCGCGGCGGCCGGTGCCGGTTGCTGGTAGGCCATCTCGTCGATGCGCCGGGCGAGACCGTCGAGCCGCTGCGCCAGCACGTCGTTGACCGCGCCGTTCTCAAGCGCGTCGATCTTGCGGGAAATGTCGGAAAGCGTGCCGGTGAGGTCGGGCTGCGCCGTCGTTTGCGTGCGCTCCAGGAGATAGGAAAGATGCTCCAGCCGTTCGTCGAGCCGTGACGTCGCTTCCGCCTTCGTCAACTCCTCGACGCGAGATGTCAGCGCTTCGAGCCGCATCGCCAGCTCGTCGGCCGGCGTTGCGCGGTTGGCCGCATCATGGCTCATCAGATCGATCTGATCGGCCAGCGCCGAAAGCCGGCCTTCCAGCCGCTGCATCAGCGCCGGATCGTTGGTGGCAGCCGCGCGCCCGCTTGCCGCGATCGCCCGGCTGATCTCGTCAAGCCGCGTGTCCATGGCGGCGAACTGCTCCGACATGACCCGGTCGTGCGGCTGGATCATGTTGCCGAACTGCTCCATCGCCGTGGCGATGGCGATGAGCTTGTCCTCAAGTGCCCGGACCGCCGGGCTTTCGCCCATGCCGCCGATATGGCGCTTGATGTCGTCGAGCCTATAGGCGAGCGAAACCAGCTCTTCCTGCAGCCCCTCGGTATCGAGCGCCGCAAGCCGGCTCTCGAAGCCGTCCCAGCGGTTTTCCATATGGCGCAGCGAATCCTCGCGCGCCAGCCCGTCCATCAGCGAGCGCAGCTCCTCGAAGTCCTCGCGCAGGCCGGTCGCCTCCGGACCGCTCGAGCGGCCGGTCAACTGAGTAATGCTCTGGGCAAGGCGGCCCATATCGGCGCGCATATCATCGGCGAAACCGCCATCGCCGGCATTCGCCTTGATCTCGCGCAGCTCGGCGCGCAGCGCGTTCATCTCGCGGGTGACGCCCTCGGAAATATCGCGCTTCAGATCATGCCTGAGATTGACGAGCGCCTGGGCGATCTCGGTCATCGTGTCGTCGCCCGCACGGAGGGCGGGTGCCGGTTGTGGTGTGGCGACGCGCGACGCGGGTTCGCGCAACTGTGGGGCTGGTTCGCGCAACTGCGGGGCCGGCTCGCGTGTGTAGGGTCGCTCGCGGCCCGCTTCAAGCGCGCGCTGGCGCTGGCGGATTTCGGCGAGCGGATCCGGCCGCGGCTCGAGCGGCGCCCTTGCGGGGCGCGGAGCATTGGAGGCCGGGTAGGGTTCGCGCTCGGCTGTTGCCGTGCGCGGCCGCTGTTCGCGCCCGCTGCCTATCAGCCCTTCGATGCGTGCCTCCAGCCCTTCGATCGTGCGGTTCAGCGCATCGAGCGAGGTCCTGTCGGACTGTCGGGAAGGATTTGATCGCGATCCGTTCATCTTCTTGCTCGCTTCGACTGCTCGACCCCTCGTCAGAGCTCGATCATTGGCTTTTCCGTCTGTGGCCAGCGTCTTCACGCCGACCGGAGCACATCATTCATAAGAGGTTAGTCAATTAGGCTTTCCTCAAGCTGGACGATGTAGCGGCATCCCTGGGAAACGCGACACTGGGAAAAGGAATGCGGATTGCTACTGCTCAATCCGCACCTTTCACGAAACGTGGTAAACAAGCCGTTAATGTCGATGAGAATTTTTTAACGTTTGTGTTCCAAACGCCGTTTTAGGCGGCAATTGCCCCTGAATTCGTCACATCGAATGGCGGTGGGGCGCTTAGGTCGGCCGCTTATATTGCAGCTCAATCTTCACGCCTTCGGGGCCATAGACGAAGATCTGGCCGAGATCGGTGTCGGGAATATCGTAATATTCATAGCGATAGCCGCTCGCCTTGATGCGCTCCAGCGCCGCGCCGAATTCGTAGAGGCTGAAGGCGACATGATTGAAGATGCCGGGCGGAAAATCGGTGCTGCGTGACGTCAGGCTGAGATGGATGACCGGGCGTTCGTCCAGATAGAGCCAGTGGCCGGGCGAGTCGAAGGGTGGCCTATAGCCTTCCTCGACGCCGAGCACGGCGTTGAGGAAGCCGATCATACGAGAGGCATCGCGGGTATCGATCGTGACATGGTCCAGGCGCTGCATCGGTGTCCTCCGAGAGCATGATGCCGAAAAGTGTGAGCGGTTTTCGGACGGCATCATGCTCTAACCATTGAATCTGGACCAGGATGATTTTAGGCCATCCGGCCTAAAATCATCCTGGTCAGCTCCGGCGACGAAACATAGTCTGTCCATCGTCGCCGCGATAGCTGCCTTCTCCGCCGATGGCAGCTCAGAAATTCTCCGTCCAGGGCCGGACTTCGACCTCCAGCGACCATGCGCTGCGGTGCTGGCGAAGCACGTCGATATAGGTCTGGGCGATCGCCTCCGGCGAAAGCGTGCCATCCGGCTTCTCCGCCCGGTCCGGCCGCATCTGCGAGCGCACCGCGCCGTCGATGACGAAATGCGCGACGTGGATGCCCATCGGCCCAAGTTCACGAGCCGCACTCTGGGCAAGGCCGCGCAGCGCAAACTTGCCCATCGCGAAGGGGGCCGATTGCGCATAACCCTTGACGCTCGCCGAAGCGCCGGTGAACAGGATGGCGCCGCGGCCGCGCGGTATCATCCGCTGCGCCGCCTGCTGCGCCACCAGAAAACCGCCGAAAGCGGTGGTCGCGATCGCCTTTTCGACATCGGCGGGATCGAGTTCGGCCAGCGGTCCGCGCAGGCGGGCGCCGGCGTTGAAGATCACCACGTCAGGTCCGCCGATCGCGCCGGCAGCCTCTTCGAACAGCGCTGCAACGCTTTGCGGCTGCGAGATGTCGGCGGTAAAGGCGCTGGCGCCGGTCTGCTCGATGAGCAGCTGGAGCTTTTCGACATTGCGGGCGGCAAGCCCGACCTTGACGCCGAGCGCCGACAATTGCCGTGCAAGCGACGCACTGATGCCGGAGCCCGCGCCGACGATGAGGGCGCTCTCATAGGGAAAGTCGGTCATGATATCCTCCTCGATGAATCGTCCGGAAGACGTAGGAACTCCGAGCGGCCTGCGCTACTGCCCGTGCGAATTTCCGTGCGTGTGCGCCGCATCGATCGAATAGGCGCTGATGCGCGACAGGAGGATGAAGGAAAGGCCAGTCTCCTCCGCCCGTCGTTGAAGGCCTGCTGGATCAGCGGCTGGTCCTTCTTCGCCATGCCGGAGGAGGAGAGCGGCACACCGGCCGATCTCAGGCAGGCGAGCACGTCGATCGTGCTGACGAAGCTGTCACGGCCGATGCCCCGCAGGAAATATTGCCCGGTCATGCCGCCGAGCCGGCTGCCGCGTTTCCCCAACAGGTCGAGAAGGCCGATCTGGTTCTCCCGCGGCCAGTCGGCCAAGAAGACGCCGGCACTGCCGTGTTCCCGTGCCAGTTCGCGGATGAAGGCGGCATTGGCGCGAACCGACATGATCTTCGCACCGTTGCGGATGATCCGTTCGTCCGAAGTCAGGTCATGCCAATAATCGTCGGGCGCGATATTCAGCATAGCCGCCTCGAAGCCGGAAAACGCCGCCTCGAAACCCGGCCACTTCGCATCGATCACCTTCTGGACGAAGCCGCTGTAGAAGATGCGCCGGGTCATGTCTGCGAGGATGCGGTCGTCGGGCATGGTGCGCAGCCGGTTGTGATCCGGCCTATGCTTCTCCAGCAAGGCCTGCAAAGCGGCGGCTCCGCCCTTCCGCTGCTCCGCACGCTGCCTTATCGCCTCGAAACTGATCATCCCGACCATCCTCCCCTGGCATTCCCGAATTGCGGGTTGAAAGACGCTTGCGTTTATACGCCGTTCCACGATGGACAAGGAAGGGGAGACGACGTCTCGTGCCTTTCGGGCCCTTCATCGCCCGCAGACTCGTCATGACAAATTTTTTCATGAAAGGCGGCGAAGCGGCAGAATTTGACGTTTACGCAAACGTCAATATTTTGTAAGACAGTCCCCGAGGCCGTCGCGACCCGCGCAGTCGAATGGGAGGAAATCCAGAGATGCCAGTCTACAAGGCCCCGGTGACCGATACGCTCTTCGTCCTGAACGACGTGCTGGGCCTCGAACGCTACAACAATCTTCCCGGTTTTGCCGACGCGACGCCTGACATGATCGAGGCGATCCTCGGCGAGGCTGGAAAGGTTGCAGAGGAGGCTCTCTTCCCGGTGAATTATTCCGGCGATCAGGAAGGCTGCCATCGCCACGACGATGCCAGCGTCTCGACGCCGAAGGGCTTCAAGGAGGCTTACAAGGCCTATCGCGAAGGCGGCTGGATCGGCCTTGCCGTGCCCGAGGAATTCGGCGGGCAGGGGCTTCCCTATACGCTGCATACCGCCGTCGGCGAATATACCTCCGCCGCCAACATGTCGCTGATGATGTATCCGGGCCTGACGCAAGGCGCGATCGCCGCGATCCTCGTCCATGGTTCGTCCGAGCAGAAGAGCACCTATCTGCCGAAGATGGTGGACGGCTCCTGGACCGGCACCATGAACCTCACCGAGCCGCATTGCGGCACCGATCTCGGCATGCTGCGCACCAAGGCGGTGCCGCAGGCCGACGGCAGCTACAGGATCTCCGGCCAGAAGATCTTCATCTCTGCCGGTGAGCATGATCTCGCCGACAATATCGTCCACCTGGTGCTTGCCCGCATCGAAGGCGCGCCCGAGGGCACCAAGGGCATCTCGCTGTTCATCGTTCCGAAATTCCTGGTCGGCAAGGATGGCGCCCTCGGCGACCGCAATGCTGTCTCCTGCGGCGCGATCGAGCACAAGATGGGCATCCACGCCAACGCCACCTGCGTCATGAATTACGACGAGGCGACGGGTTTCCTGATCGGCGCCGAAAACCGCGGCCTCAACGCCATGTTCGTGATGATGAACGAGGCCCGACTGATGGTCGGCCTGCAGGGCATCGCCATTTCCGAGATCGCCTATCAGAACGCCGCCAACTATGCCCGCGACCGTATCCAGGGCCGCTCGCTGTCCGGTCCCAAGGCGCCGGATAAGAAGGCCGATCCGATCATCGTTCATCCCGATATTCGTCGCACCTTGATGACCATCCGCGCTTTCAACGAGGGTGGCCGGGCCTTTCTGCTGTGGACCGCGCTCAAGTCGGACATTGCTCACCGTGCCACTGACGAGAAGGAGCGCCAGACGGCTGACGATATTCTCGGCCTCGTCACCCCGATCCTCAAGGGCGTGATGACCGATAAGGGCTTCGATCATGCTGTCATGGCCCAGCAGGTTTTCGGCGGCCACGGCTATATCGAAGAACACGGTATGAGCCAGTATGTGCGCGATGCCCGCATCGCCATGATCTATGAAGGCGCCAACGGCATTCAGGCGCTCGATCTCGTCGGCCGCAAGCTCGCCTTGAACGGCGGCCGTGCCGCCATGGCGCTGTTCAAGGAGATCGGCGATTTCTGCGAAGAGAATCGGGACAATGAAAAACTGTCCTTCTTCACCAAGCATCTGAAGAAGGGCTTGAACGACGCCCAGGGCGCGACCATGTGGTTCATGCAGAACGCCATGGCCAAGCCCGACAATGCCGGCGCCGGCTCGACTGATTACATGCACCTCTTCGGCCTTGTCGTTCTCGGCTATATGTGGGCAAAGATGGCGAAAGCCGCCGAGGACGGCCTTGCATCCGGCGATGGAACCCGTGAGGATTTCCTGAGGAATAAGCTGGTGACCGCCCGCTTCTTCATGGAACGCATCATGCCGGAAACCGCGCTTCGCAAGACCCGTATCGAAGCCGGTGCAGACACGATGATGGAACTTGCCGCCGAAGCGTTTTGACGAATTCCCCCTTCTCCCCTGCGTGGAGAAGATGTCCGAAGGACAGATGAGGGGGTGAGCGACGAAGGAGCGAACGGCCGCGCGCAAGCAAGGTCGAGTTTGCCGCGAGCGCCCTCTCATCCGACCTTCGGCCACCTTCTCCCCGAGGGGAGAAGGGGAGTTGAAATTCACCGGCCTCGCCGCCGATAGGGAGCAGAACATGACCGAGGTTTTTATTTACGACCACGTCCGCACGCCGCGCGGCCGCGGCAAGAAGGACGGCGCCCTGCATGAGGTGCCTTCCGTGCGCTTGGCGGCCAAGACGCTGGAAGCGATCCGCGACCGCAACGGGCTCGATACCACGACCGTCGACGACATCATCATGGGCTGTGTCGATCCGGTCATGGATGCCGGTGCCGTCATCCCCAAGGCAGCCGCCTTCGAAGCCGGTTATTCCACCAGGGCGCCCGGCATGCAGATCTCCAGATTCTGCGCCTCCGGCCTCGATGCCGTCAATTTCGGCGCCGGCAAGATTGCCCAAGGGGCCGACGACATCGTCATCGCGGGCGGCGTCGAAAGCATGTCCCGCGTCGGCCTCGGCATGTCCGGCGGCGCCTGGTTCATGGATCCCTCGGTGAATTTCCCGGCCTATTTCATGCCGCAGGGCGTCTCCGCCGATCTGATCGCCACCAAATATGGTTTCAGCAGAACCGATGTCGACGCCTACGCCGTCGAGAGCCAGAAGCGCGCTGGACATGCCTGGCAGCAGGGTTGGTTCGACAAGTCGGTCGTGCCGGTCAAGGATCAGAACGGCCTGACGATCCTTGATAAGGACGAGCATATGCGCCCCGGCACCGACATGCAGGCGCTTGCCTCCCTCAATCCCTCCTTCCAGATGCCCGGCGAGATGGGCGGGTTCGAGGCCGTCGGAATCCAGGCGCACCCGGAAATCGAGCGCATCAACTATGTCCACCATGCCGGCAATTCCTCAGGCATCGTCGATGGCGCCGGCGTCGTCCTGCTCGGCTCCAAGGCAGGCGGTCAGAGCATGGGCATGAAGCCGCGCGCCCGCATCAAAGCCTTCGCCAATATCGGCTCCGATCCGGCCCTGATGCTGACCGGACCGGTCGATGTCACCCAGAAGCTGCTGAAACGGACCGGCATGCGCCTTGCCGACATCGATCTCTTCGAGTTGAACGAGGCCTTCGCCGCCGTGGTGCTGCGCTATATGCAAGCCTTCGACATCGACCACGACAGGATCAACGTCAATGGCGGCGCCATCGCCATGGGTCATCCGCTCGGCGCCACCGGCGCGATGATCCTCGGCACGGTGCTGGACGAGCTCGAACGCCGCGACCTCAACACCGCGCTGGTGACGCTCTGCATCGGCGCCGGCATGGGTACCGCGACGGTTATCGAAAGGGTCTGACGATGAGCTTCAACACCGGCACGATCGAAACCGAATATGCCGAGGTCACCGAGCACTGGTCGCCCCGCGTCATTGCCGATCTCAACGGCCAGAGCGTCAAGCTCGCCAAGGTCCGGGGCCAGCTCGCCTGGCATTCTCACCGCGACGAGGACGAGCTTTTTCTCATCTGGAAGGGCGCGCTGACCATCGAATATCGCGACCGCCCGCATGTGCACCTGAACGCCGGCGATTTTCATGTCGTGCCGAGGGGCGTAGAGCATAATCCGGTGGCGGAGGAGGAATGCTGGATCGTGCTTTTCGAGCCATCGCAGACCAAGCATATCGGCGATGTAGTCACCGAAAAGACGAAGACAGTCGACGCGCAGCGCAGCCATTTGCCGGCCTGATCGGGGAGGAAACCCAATGACCTACATAAATTTCACGCTCGAAACCGACGCCGACGGCATCGCTCTCGTCACCTGGGACATGCCCGGCAAATCGATGAACGTCTTCACCGCGGAGGTGATGGCCGAGCTCGACGCCATCATCGATGCCACCACCACTGACGCCGCCGTCAAGGGTGTCGTCATTACCTCGGGCAAGTCCTCCTTCTCCGGCGGCGCCGATCTGTCGATGGTCAAGTCGACGTTCACTTTCTACCAGGATGAGAAAGAAAAGAGCCCGCAAACGGCCGTGCAGAAACTCTTCGACATGGTCGGCAGCATGACCGGCCTGTTTCGCAAGCTCGAAACATCGGGCAAGCCCTGGGTCTCCGCCATCAACGGCACCTGCATGGGCGGCGCCTTCGAAATGTCGCTCGCCTGCCACGGCCGCGTCGTCTCCAATGCCAAGAGCGTCAAGATCGCGCTGCCCGAGGTCAAGGTCGGCATCTTCCCCGGCGCCGGCGGCACGCAGCGTGTGCCGCGCCTGGCGAACGCCCAGGATGCGCTGCAGATGATGACGACGGGCCAGTCGCTGACCGGCTCCCGCGCCAAGGCGATGAACCTCGTGCATCAGGTAGTCGAGCCGGACCAACTGATCCCCGCCGCCAAGCAGATGATCAAGGATGGCCTGAAACCGGTCGCCCCCTGGGACGAGAAGGGTTTCAAGGCGCCCGGCGGCGGCATCTGGACGCCGGCTTCAGCCCAGCTCTGGCCGGCGGCGCCGGCGATCCTGCGTCGGGAGACATCGGGCAATTATCCGGCAGCGCTTGCCATCCTGAAATGTGTCTATGAAGGCCTTCAGGTGCCGTTCGACACCGGCCTGAAGATCGAGCAGCGTTATTTCACCGAGGTGGTGCAGACCCGCGAAGCCTTCTCGATGATCCGTTCGCTGTTCATCTCCATGCAGGAACTCGGCAAGGGTGCGCGCCGTCCGGCCGGTCACCCGAAGACCGAGCTGAAACATGTCGGCGTCGTCGGCGCCGGCTTCATGGGCGCTTCGATCGCCTATGTTACGGCCGCCGCCGGCATTCCGGTGACGCTGATCGACCGTGACTTGGAGGCTGCTGCCAAGGGAAAGGCCGTCTGCGAAGGTCTCGTCAAGGATTCCGTCGGTAAGGGGCGATTTACGCAGGACGAGGCCGCAGCCCTGCTCTCTCGCATCACGCCCTCGGCCGATTACGCCGACCTCACCAATGCCGATCTGGTCATCGAGGCGGTGTTCGAGGATCGCCAGGTGAAGAAAGCGGTGATCGAGGCTGTGGAAGCCGTGCTGCCGCAAGGAGCGATCTTAGCCTCCAATACCTCGACCCTGCCGATTACCGGGCTGGCGAAGAATTCCAAGCGCCCGGCCGATTTCATCGGCATCCATTTCTTCTCGCCGGTGGAAAAGATGATGCTGACCGAGGTCATCCTCGGTAAGGAGACCGGCGACAGGGCGCTGGCCGTCGCTCTCGACTATGTCGCGGCGATCAAGAAGACGCCGATCGTCGTCAACGACACCCGCGGCTTCTTCGTCAATCGCTGCGTGCTGCGTTACATGTCGGAAAGCTACGACATGCTGATCGAAGGCGTGCCGCCCGCGATGATCGAGAATGCCGCCAAGATGGCCGGCATGCCGGTGGGTCCGTTGGCACTCAACGACGAGGTCGCCATCGATCTCTCGCTGAAAATCCTCAAGGCCACGGCCGCCGATCTCGGCGAGAAGGCGATCGACCTCAGGCATATGGAACTGATCTCCCGCATGGTGGAAAAGGAGGGCCGCTTAGGCCGCAAGAATTCCAAGGGCTTCTACGATTATCCGCCGAAACCGGCCAAGAAATCGCTTTGGCCCGAGTTGAAGAGCCTCTACCCGCAGAAGAAAGCGGATGACGTCGACATCGCCGTTCTCAAGCAACGCTTCCTTGTCACCATCGCGCTCGAAGCCGCCCGCACCGTCGAGGAAGGCATCGTCACCGATCCGCGCGAGGCCGACGTCGGCTCGATCCTCGGCTTCGGCTTCGCGCCCTATACCGGCGGGGCGCTGAGTTATATCGACGGGATGGGCGCGAAGGCCTTCGTGGAACTGGCGGAGAAGTTAGCTGAGGCTTACGGAGACCATTTCAAGCCGACGTCATTGTTGAAAGACTTGGCCGCCAATGGTGAGACTTTTTACGGACGGTTCGATCCCTATGCAGGGGCGAAGGCAGCGGCGTAAGCCGTTTCGCGGTGTGGGTTTTGAGGGGGCAATCTTTACCGTCATACCGTGGCCGCCCCCTCTGCCCTGCCGGGCATCTCCCCCACAAGTGGGGAGATTGGCTGGGCGCGAGGATCTCCCCGAATCTTGTCCGTCACGGCTAGTCGCAGGAGAGGTCCGGTGGGCGGGCTACTTGCCGATCTCCCCACCTGTGAGGGAGATGCCCGGCAGGGCAGAGGGCGCCGCCGCGGCACGACGGCAAAGACCCTTTCGCCCCAAGAGCACGAACTCGACTTTTCCGTGTTGCGGCCTTGTCACGGACACAATTTCCGATTAAACGTTCACGCATCGATCTTGCTAGATGAACTTTGAAACGACGCTCGCGTCGTTCCTGGCGAACTTCCTCCAAAATCGGTTTTCATCGCCGCTCGGCATTTGCCCGGGCGGCAATCTTCTATGAACGATTCGAAAAGGATATCGTCATGAGCACAGGTACCGTTAAGTGGTTCAACGCAACCAAGGGCTTCGGCTTCATTCAGCCGGATGACGGCGCTGCCGACGTTTTCGTCCACATCTCGGCCGTTGAACGCGCCGGCATGCGTGACCTCAAGGATGGCCAGAAGCTGTCTTACGAGCTCGTCCGCGACAACAAGTCCGGCAAAATGTCGGCAGACCGCCTCCAGGCGGCTTAAGTTTGGCGCGTCCTCTCGGACGCGTGGAGCTTTGAATATCATCTCCGGATCGTGACCACGGATGTACTGGCACGGTTCGTTGAGATGGCAGGGAAGGTCGGGTTAGCCCGGCCTTTTTTATTTGCGTCAGCCTCGGCCGTATCACCGCAAGGCCAATCAGCCTCCGGGCGCCCCGTCAGCCTCCAGCATCTCCATGACCCGCAGCATCACCGCCCGCGCCGCATCGAGCTCGGCTGACGTAAACGCAGCACCCAGCCCGTCCGCCCATCCGGCCTGCGCCACCTCGATTACCCCCAGCCGTGCGGTCCCTTCCGCCGTCGGCCGCACCAGCTTGGCCCGCTGGTGCTGCGGGTTCTCCGCATAGGCGATCAGCCCTTCACCCTCCAGCACATCGGCAAGCCGTTGCACGCCCTGGCGAGCGAGGCCGAGCGCGCGGGCGATCTGCGCCACCGACATGTCGCCGCGCCTTGCCGCGGCCAGCACCTGCCAGCGGGCGCTTGTCTGTCCTGCAGGCTTTGCCAGCTGGTCGCCCGCCGCCGTCAGATGGCCGGCCAGGCGAAGGGCGGTGATTGCGAAAGCGGAAAAGGCATTCCCTTCCATCGTCCGCTCCGGTCGATTCTGTTTGACAACATGTTGTCTATTTTGTATCTCATTCATAGTGACAACATATTGTCATATCGAGGCACTGAACGCAATATTGAAGGAGGAGCGCGCCATGAAGAAAACCTACAAGGGAAGCTGCCACTGCGGCAGAGTGCACTACGAGGTGGATATCGACCTCGAGGAGGGCACCGGCCGCTGCAATTGTTCGATCTGCGCCAAGCGGCGCTATTGGGGCGCCAACGTCAAGCCCGAGGATTTTCGTCTGACGTGCGACGAGGCGGAAACGGCTGACTACCAGTTCAACACGATGAGCGGTCACCACCGCTTCTGTCGCACCTGCGGCGTGCCCGCCTTTGGCGACGGTTATGTCGAGGCGATCGGCGGCGCCTATGTCTCGATCAACATCGCCTGCCTCGACGATATCACCCCTGAGGAACTGGCAGCACTGCCGGTCCGTTATTACGACGGCAGGCATGATGCCTGGTGGAACGAACCGGCGGTGACGAGTTATCTCTGAGGCGATTCCGGCAAGACTGCGCGGCGGTTTTGCGTCCGGAATTACGAAAACGGAAATGCATCCTTGTCGGATCGTCCTCTGTCTATAACGGAAAAGGAGAACGGTTGTGAAAGACGAAGCCAATGTCAGGCACGAAGAAGAGGCGATCATCGCCATGCTGATGATGCGGGCCAAGGCGCTCAGCGAAAAGAACGCCGAGGAGGCGCTGTCCTATGAGGTCGAGGATTCCGTCGAGTTCTCGCTGGCGCCGCCGCTCGTCAGCAATGGCAAGGACGCGGCCGGCCTACAGGCCTGGTTCGATACCTGGGAAGGCCCGATCGGCGGCGAAGTGCGCGATGCCAGATTGACGGTCGGCGGGGATGTCGCCTTCTGGAGTGGTCTCCTGCGCATGACCGGGACCAAGACCGATGGGGCCGAGGTCGATCTCTGGTTCCGCCAGACCCTCGGCCTCGTCAAGCGGGATGGCCGCTGGCTGGTTGCCCATCAGCACGCCTCGGTGCCCTTCGCCATGGATGGCAGCGGCCGCGCGCTGCTCGATCTGAAACCGCAAAGTGCAGACCCTGTTGAATAATTCCGTTGCCGGTCAAGCATGTCGCACAGACCGCGCAGCGGTTTTACGGCAAAGACATACGCAAAAAACAAAGACCTAAAGCGCGAGGAGCGAATCTGAAAGATCGCGACGCACTTTAGAGAATAAGAACTTTGTTTTAATCAAATTTTGCAAGCATGGAGATTGGGAGGCCTTCAGTTTCTGCTGGATGACGGTTGTTTATACGTGCCGGCGAATTGGACTTAAGGCGTGCGTCAGTACAGCAGCGAAGGCGGGCGGAGAACATGCTTTTCAAGTCTACGACAAGTCGCAATCTTTTTTCTGTGGCGGCCTGTGGCGTCATCGCCGTTATTGTCGCTTCCAGCGTCATTTTCTATCGGTCCTATACTGAAATTCGCGGCGGCAGCATCGAACAGATGCGCCAGATCGCGACGGCCGAAGCGCTGAAAGTCGAAAAGAATATCGGCGGTACCGTGCATATCGTCGACGGACTTGATGTCGTGCTGACCACGATGAAGCAGATGGGCGACACCGATCGTGCCAGGGCGGACAAGGTCTTGCTCAACCTGCTGCAAGCCAACCCCCCCGTCCTTGGGACTTGGACCGGATGGGAGCCGAATGCTTTCGACGGCAAGGACAAGGATTATGTCGGCAAGGAAGGACACGACGCGACGGGCCGCTATGTGCCCTATTGGGTGCGGAGCGGGGGGCAGATTACCCATACCGCGTTGACCGATTATACCGTGGCTGGAGCGGGCGACTACTATCAGCTGCCGTTCACGCAGCGCAAAACCGTTGTCATCGAGCCGTATTCTTATGCGATCGATGGAAAAGACGTCTTGATGACCTCTGTCACCAAGCCGATTGTCATCGACGGCAAGGCGGTGGGCGTTGCAGGCCTTGACCTTTCGCTTCAGGACACCAACAAGGCGCTGTCAGCCGTTCGACCGATGGGAGCGGGCTTCCTTGGCCTGGTGACCAGTGCCGGCAAGATCGTCAGCCATCCGGATGCAGGCCTCATCGGCAAGAGCCTTTCCGAGACGGGAGCAAAGACTGCGGAGTGGGATCGTCTTATCGCCAATCCCGGTGTTGAGCGTGAGGTGACCAATGAGGACGGCAGCGTATCGCTGGCGATTGCGGTCGCGGTCAAGCTTGCCGAGAGCTCGGATTGGTATGCGATCGTTTCGGTCCCGAAGGCAACACTCTTCGGGCCTCTGTATGCGGTGGTGCGGGATGCCATTCTCGCAACAGGCTTGGCGGCCTTGCTGCTCGGCGTCGCCGGTTGGCTGATCGCACGTCGGTTCGTCGGTCGGATTTCCAGCGTCATCGGCGAGACTGCCGAGATTGCCGCAGGTAAACTCGATGTGAACCTGAAGGACAGCGACGCGAAGGACGAAATCGGCGACCTGTCGCGCTCGCTGAAGGCGCTGCTGGAGGGCAATCGCGAAAAGGCGCGGCTGGAGGCCGCGGCAGAAGAAAACCGCGCGCTGCAGGAAAAGGAGCGTGCAGAGCGCGCTCGGATCGACCAGGCCCAGGAAGCCGACGTCAAATTCGCCGTCGGTGAATTGGCGCTTGGCCTGGCGAAGCTTGCCGAAGGCGACATGACGAGCGCACTCGAGCATCCTTTCGCTGCGACGCTTGACGAGACCCGCATCAATTTCAACGAGTCGGTCGTCAAATTGCGTTCGGCGCTGGTGTCATTCTCGCAAAATGCCGAGGTCATCCAAAGCGGCACCGAGGAGATCCGTTCTGCGGCCGACGATCTTGCGCGGCGTACGGAACAGCAGGCTGCCTCCGTTGAAGAAACTGCCGCGGCGCTCGAGCAGATCACCACATCCGTCAAGGATTCCACGGCGCGTGCCGAAGAAGCAGGATCGATGGTTGTTCGCACGAAGGAAAATGCCGAACGGTCCGGCCAGATCGTGCAGCGGGCTGTCGAAGCGATGAACGACATCGAACAGTCGTCCAAGTCGATCTCGAATATCATCGGCGTCATCGACGAGATCGCCTTCCAGACAAACCTGCTTGCGCTGAATGCCGGCGTCGAGGCCGCGCGCGCCGGTGAAGCCGGCAAGGGCTTCGCCGTCGTCGCCCAGGAAGTCCGTGAGCTGGCGCAGCGCTCGGCTGGCGCAGCCAAGGAGATCAAGGCGCTGATCGGCGCTTCGGGCGGCCAGGTGCGACATGGTGTTGCCCTGGTGCGCGAGACCGGCGATGCCTTGGACGGGATTGTTCAAGAGGTGCAGCAGATCGACCGCAATGTCCACGCGATCGTTCAATCCGCACGCGAGCAGTCGACCGGCCTTCAGGAAATCAATACCGCCGTCAATCAGATGGATCAGGCGACGCAGAAGAATGCGGCCATGGTGGAGGAGTCGAATGCGGCAGCCCACACGCTCGCGACCGAAGTCTCTGCCCTGTCCGGACGGTTGGGCCAGTTTCGCCTCGATACCGGCATGGGCATGACGTCGGCAATATCGCGTTCGAATGCGCCGCGTTCGATCGCCGCTCCGAAAATCGTATCATCGCACACGTCCATCCCTGTTCCCTCTCCGGCCCGTGCGTTGAAGAAGACGCTGGCGACCGCTCTCGGTGGCGGCTCAAAGGCAACCGCTCCGGCCGACCACGGCTGGGAGGACTTCTGATCCGTTCGGTTCAGCGGAACGGAGACGGTTCCCTCGCCACGGCTGGTCGCCGTCATGCCCTCACGCGGCCGCCTTCCGACGGCCGGCGCGAAGCCCCAGTAGTCCGACGCCCATCAGCAACAGGATGGCCGTCGCATAGATATCCGTCGTCAGCGCATATCCGGCCGATTTCGCCAGGAACCCGGCAAGGATCGCCGGCAGGCTGAAGGCGAGATAGCTCTGGATATAGAAGGCAGACAAAAGCCCGGCCCGCTCATCCGCCTTGGCGAGCGGCATGATGGTGCCGATCGAACCGAGGAAATTGGTTCCGAAACCGGCGCCGGTGAAGACCGTGCCGATGAGAAGCAGCGGCACATTGGCGAGATGCACGCCGGCAACGACCGTCAAAATACCGAGCGTTTTGGCCGACACGCCGAAACCGAGATTGGCCGAGGCCGACTTGCTGCGTCTGAGATAGACGGCGCTCGCCCCGCTCGCCATCAGCGCAGTCACGACGGCCCCGCCGGTCAGCGGCGCGCCGCTACCGGTGGTGCTGGCGACCAGCGACGGGACCAGCGAGAGATAGAAGCCGGCGAGCGTCCAGTTGGCGATGTTGATCGGCGTCACCAGCGACAGTGGCCGTTTCACCTGCTGGGGAATGGCGACCCTGGGGATCAGCGAACCGAGCGCGCCCGGCCGCGTGCCGCCGGTCTCGTGCGTCAACCAGATGCCCGCTGCCAGCAGCGTGAAGGCAAGGAGCAACAGCGCATAGGTGAGATGCATCGGGAAGGGGCCGTATTGGATCAAGGCGCTGGTGCCGACCGCCCCCACCGCCATGCCGCAAAGCGGCGCGATCGAATTGACGATTTGCCCCTTTGCCCGGTCGACATCGACGAGCGCCGCGCCGATCGAGGCGCCGGCGATCCCGGTTGCAATACCCTGGACGATCCGCGCCGCGATCAGCCAGCCGGGCCCGTTGGCGACGACGAAGAGCGCCATGGCGATGATTTCGAGCACGAGGGCGAAAAAGATCACCGGCTTGCGGCCGAGATGGTCGGAGATCGAACCGGCGGTCAAAAGCGCCGCCAGCAGCGCGAATGCGTAGATCGCGAAGACCACCGTGATCAGCACAGGCGAGAGCGAGAAATTCTGCTGATAGATCCGATAGAGCGGCGTCGGCGCCGCGGAGGCGCCGAAGAAGGTGGCGAGTGTCAGCGCATGAAAACCGATCGAGGGCCTCTGCGCATTCCCGGTGGATTTGGCTGCGGCGACCATATATAAGCCCTCTTAAAGCTAAGCCGTTGCGTTAGCTCCATGTAGGGCGAATGCATGGTAAAGGCAAATTCTTTGCGTTCATGGTTCTGTCAAAGATTTTGAACCATGGTATGCCTGTCGCCCGGAAGTGTGCAGCGGTTCCGGGATAACGACATGCATAAAACAAAGAAACGAAAGTTGGATTGCAGGCATGGCGGTAAAAGAGAATCTCCGTCCGGGCGGCAGAAGCGCGCGGGTTCAGGCATCGGTTCACAAGGCGGTCCATGAGCTGTTGGCCGAGATGATCCGCGCTGAGGTGACGATCCCGCTGATCGCTGCCAAGGCGGGTGTGACACCGTCGACCATCTATCGCCGTTGGGGTGACCTGCAGGCGCTTCTTGCCGACGTTGCCGTCGAGCGGCTGCGGCCGGATATGCAGCCGGTCGATGCCGGCAGCGGCAAGGCGGACCTCGAAGCCTGGGCCGAGCAATATGCCGAGGAAATGTCGTCCGGGCCGGGCCGCGAGATGATCCGCGACGTGCTGGCGGCGCAAACGGGCGCAAATGCCTGCAAATGCTGCGAATATACCCGCCAGCAGATCGTCGTCATCGCCGAAAGGGCGAAGGCTCGTGGTGAGGTCTTTCCGGATCTCGACCGCGTCATGGATCAGGTCGTGGCGCCGATCATGTACCGCATCCTGTTCGGAGACGTGCCGGATGCGGCGCGGGTCCGTGATCTCATCGCGCGCGTCATGGACGCTGCGGACTGACTCTTACTCCGCGGCCGCGCGCTTCAAGCCGGAAATCTGGGTAATATAGGCGCGCAGTGCTGCCGGCCGCACCGGTTTGTGCTGAACGGCGATGTCGTATTTCTCGGCCTCGCTGCGCACCTCCGGCGTGCGGTCGGCCGTAATCATCAGCGCAGGAATGTCGGCGCCGAACTGCCGGCGAAGATGCAGGATTGCGGCAATCCCGGTGCCGTCGTCGAGATGATAATCGGCGATGACGAGATCCGGCGGCCCGCCATGGCCGTCGCTCGATATCACCTCGGCGAGACTATCCAGCGCCTCCACCTCGCAGCCCCAGCCGTTGAGCAGCAGCCGCATACCTTCGAGAATCTTTGGTTCGTTATCGATGCAGAGGATCTTCAGCCCCTTGAGCGGCTGTCCCGGACGGTCGGCAGCAGTGGTTGCCGCTGTAGCCTCCGCGGGGCGCGAAATGTCGAGCGGCATGGAGATGCGGAATTCCGTGCCCTTGCCATGCGTCGAGTGCAGTTCGACCGGATGGTTGAGCACGCGGGCGATGCGGTCGACGATCGAAAGACCGAGCCCGAGGCCGGAGGCGGTTTTGGCGCCTTCGTCCAGCCGGGCGAATTCCTTGAACACCGTGCGGAATTTCGACGGCGGAATGCCGATTCCGGAATCGATTACCTGAATGATCACGTGGTTGCCGCGCCGCCGCGCTCCGACCAGCACCTTGCCCGTGTTCGTGTATTTGATGGCATTGGAAACGAGGTTCTGCACCAGCCGGCGCAGAAGATTGGGGTCGGAGCGCACCCGAAGCGATGTCGGCATGACCACCAGCTTCAGCTGTTTCTCGCGGGCAATCGGCGCGAAATCGGTCTCGATCCGCTCCAACAGGTCGGAAAGTGCCACGGCGGCAAGCCGCGGCCGCATGGCGCCGGTATCGAGCCTGGATATATCGAGCACGGCGCCAAGAATGGTTTCGACCGATTCCAGCGCGGAATCGATGTTGCGCACGATCGGGCTGTTGTCTGATTGCGCCATGCGCTCGACCAGCGCCGAGGAATAAAGCCTGGCGGCGTTCAGCGGCTGCAGAATATCGTGGCCGGCAGCGGCGAAAAAACGGGTCTTGCCGATATTCGCCTCGTCGGCGGCGGCGCGCGCCTCGGCGAGTTCGTGGTTGACGCGGGTCAACTCGGCGGTGCGTTCGGCGACACGCTGCTCCAGCGTCTCATTCGCCTGTTTCAGCGCCTGGTCAGCGCTGACGCGCTGGGTGATGTCGGTGAAGGTCGCGACAATGCCCTTGTCGGGCATGGCGTTGGAGCGGACCTCGATGATCCGCTCGCCGCCGCTGAGCACCAGTGCGAAGGGTTTGTCCAGTGTCAGGAAATGCCGTACCGTCTGATTGAGATCGCCGGGCGCGATGTCGCCGCGCTCACTCAGCGTGGTGACAATGTCGGCGAGGGGAAAACCGACCTGGCCGGCACTTTCCGGCAGGTCCAGCAATTGCCGGAAGCGCCGGTTCCAGATCGTCAGCCGGTTGGAACTGTCGAACACCGCAATGCCTTGATCCATCTGCGAAAGGGCGGTCTGCAGCATATCCTGGTTATATTGCAGCGCCTCGCTTGCCTGGTCGAGCAGCCAGGCGGTGTCGGAAGAGGCATCCTCGATCTTCTGCAGGATCAACGACAGCACGAGCCGGGCCGAGGACGAGCCGATGGCGCTGCCGAGCAGCTGCTCGCTGAAATGGATGAGCGCCATGTCGGCCGGCTGTTCGTCCCCTAGCTTGCGGCCGGAGCTTTGTTCGTAAGTCGTCAATGAGCGCTGCATGCGCTCTTCGCCGAGATAGCGCGAGATCGCCGCTTTGAGATCGCCGACGCTGATGCGGGTCTTCCAGCCGCGCGTGGCAAATTGCGAGCGCGAATGCCGCTTGACGAAGATGCCGGCCTGGATGCGTTCTAGCGGCCGGGCATTGCGGGTGAGCGAGCCGACGACGAAGAAGGCGGTGTTGACGAGCAGGCTCATCGCCGTTGCATTGACCAGCGGATCGGCGTCGGCTGCGCTGAACAATGTCGTCCCGGGAAAGATAAAGCCGAGCACGGCGCTCGCCACATAGGAATAATCGGGACCGCCGAGCGATGGCAGGAACAGCAGGTAGATCCAGATGATGAAGCCGGAGGAAAGCCCGAGGATCGCGCCGCGCGCATTCGCCCGCCGCCAGATCAGCCCGCCGATGAGGGCAGGGGCGATTTGCGCGATCGCGGCAAAGGAAAGAAGGCCGATCGAGGCCAGGCCGGCGGTGCTGTCGGTCGAGCGGTAATAGGCGTAGCCGAACAGCAGCACGGCGAAAATCGCGCTGCGGCGGATGTTGAGCAGCGTCTTGGCGAAATTGTCGCGCTGGCTGGCGCGGCCGGCGAGTTTGCGCCTCAGGAAGATCGGCATGATGATATCGTTCGACACCATGATCGACAGCGCCACGGAATCGACGATGACCATCGCCGTTGCGGCGGAGAAGCCGCCGATGAAGGTGATCAGCGACACCACAGGCATCTCACCGGCAAGCGGCAGCGACAGCATGTAGAAATCGGCGTTGCCCGCGCCGCCGAAGGTCAGCAGTCCGCCGATCGCCACCGGCAACACGAAGAGATTGATGGCGATGAGGTAGGTGGGAAACAGGAAGCCGGCGAGTTTCAGCTGTTTCGGCGTTCGGTTTTCGACGACCGTCACGTGGAATTGCCGCGGCAGCAGGATGATCGCGAAGGCCGAGAGGAGGATCAGCGTGATCCAGCGGCTGATCGGCGTATGGTAGTTGAGCGCCGACATGACCAGCTCGTTGTCGACAGTCTTCTGCCAGAGATCGGTCGGGCCATCGAAGAGAAACCAGATGACGCAGACGCCGGCGGTCAGGAAGGCGACGAGCTTGACCACGGATTCCATCGAGACTGCGAGGATCAGGCCGTCCTGGTGTTCCGTCGCATCCGTATGCCGCGTGCCGAACATGATGGCGAAGCAGGCAAGCACCAGCGTCGCGATGAGCGGCAGATCCAGGAAGTAGAGATTGCCGCTGCCGATGCCGTAATCGGACGGGTTGACCATGGCGCTAACGGTGCTGGAGATCGCCTTGAGCTGTAGCGCGATATAAGGAATGGTGCCGATCAGCGAGATCAGCGCGACGATCGTTGCGACCGTCGGGTTTTTGCCGTAGCGCGCGGCGACGAAATCGGCAACCGAGGTGAGCTTCTCGGCCTTGGCGAGCTCGATGATCCGGCGAAGCAGCGGCATGGCGAGCGTGAAGACCAGGATCGGGCCGATATAGATGCCGGCAAATTCCAGGCCGCGCTGCGCCGCAAGCCCGACGCTGCCGAAATAGGTCCAGGAGGTGCAGTAGATCGCCAGGCTCAGCGCATAGACCACCGGCCATCCGCCTTCGAGCCCGCCCTGGCCGCGCTTCTTGCGGTCGCCATAGCTTGCCACGGCGAAAAGCAGGAGCAGATAGCCGAAGGCAGACGCGAATATGACCCAGCCTGGAAGCATTGACCCTCCGCCGGCGGAAAACCCGCCGGGACCTCCCGCAACTTGGAGCAGCTTAAGTCATTTCAGGTGCTTTGAAAATTCCTGCCCGTCTAGGCCTTAAGTCAAAGACCGCCAGAGGTATCGCCAAATAATTGCGATTGCCGATTGATTAATTGCAGTGAAGATGTAGCTAATAAAATCCATCGTATACTCTCTGAAATGGATCGAAGGGGGACGGATCCGATGCTCAACGACTTCAAGGCCTTTATCGCCCGCGGCAATGTCATGGATCTTGCAGTCGGCGTCATCATCGGCGGCGCCTTCGGCGGCATCGTCAAATCCTTGGTCGACGACCTGATCATGCCGATTGTCGGCGCCATTTTCGGCGGCTTCGATTTCTCGAATTACTTTCTGCCACTTGCGTCGGCCGTCAACGCGCCGACGCTTGCCGCCGCCCGCGCGCAAGGGGCGGTCTTTGCCTATGGCAGCTTCCTCACCGTTCTGATCAACTTCCTCATTCTCGCCTGGATCATCTTCCTGATGGTCAGGGGCGTGAATTATCTGCGCCTGCAGGTCGAGCGCCAGGAAAAGGCCGCACCGGAAGAGCTGCCCCCGCCGCCCGCCGACGTCCAGCTGCTGACCGAAATCCGCGATCTCCTCGCCAAGCGCCCGACGGCCTGATCGTGGCTGAAGGCTGCCCCTCACCCTAGCCCAACCGGGGGTCGAGCCGCTGGTCTCGACCCGTCCTTCGGACCCCGGTAAAAAACGGGGAGAGGGGACGTGCCCTGCGAGAGCTTACCGAGGAACGGAGAGGTCGCGGCACACCCCCTTCGCTCCGTTTACCGGGAGCAGGGGCCGGCAGGCGGATGAAGGGCGAGCGTGGATCTCCTGGCGTGCTTCACCACGCCGGCGCGGCCCGACCATTCATCACGAAAATCGATATTCCATCACTGGATATCATGGGATTTGCCGACGCAAATCCACTATGAAGGCGGAAACCGGAGATATGCATGTCGATCGTGAAGAGCCTCAGCCCGCGCGCCATAGCGGCGCCCGAAAGCGGGATCGTCGAAGTCGTCAACTATGCCCGTGGCCGCGAAGGCCTGCTGCCTCTCTGGGTGGGTGAAGGCGACCTGCCGACGCCTGATTTCATCAGCAGAGCGGCGATGGCCGCGCTTGCTTCAGGCGAGACCTTCTACACATGGCAGCGCGGCATTCCCGAGCTTCGCCAGGCGCTTTCGGATTATTACTTCAGACATTTCGGAATCCGGCTTCCGGTCGAGCATTTCTATGTCACCGGTTCCGGCATGCAGGCGATCCAGATCGCCGTGCAGACGCTGACCTCGCCGGATGACGAACTGGTTTACTTCACCCCCGCCTGGCCGAATATCGCTGCCGCCCTCGAAATCTCGGGCGCGCGCTCCGTCGGCGTCGAGCTGCAGTTCGAAGGCGGCAAATGGGCGGTCGATCTGAACCGCGTCGAAGCTGCCATCACGCCGAAGACCAGGGGCATCTTCGTCAACACGCCGTCGAACCCGACGGGCTGGACGGCGACGAAGAAGGATCTTGCCGACATCCTGGCGCTCGCCCGCCGGCACGATCTCTGGATCATGGCGGATGAAATCTACGCTCTCTATTATTTTGCCGGCGGTCGGGCGCCTTCTTTCCTCGATGTGATGGAGCCGGACGACAAGATCCTCTTCGTCAATTCCTTCTCGAAGAACTGGTCGATGACCGGCTGGCGCGTCGGTTGGATCGTCGCCCCGCCCGAGATGGGCCAGGTGCTCGAAAACCTCATCCAGTATTCGACATCGGGCGTGGCGCAGTTCATGCAGAAGGGCGCCGTCGCAGCTCTGAATGAAGGCGACGATTTCGTCGCTGCCAATATCGCCAAGGCGGCCCGCTCCCGCGATATTCTCTGCGACGCGCTTGTCGCCACCAACCGCGTCGAGACGCTGAAACCGGACGGCGCGCTTTACGCCTTCCTCAAGATCGACGGCGTCGCCGACAGCCGCAGCGCCGCCATCGATATCGTCGACAAGACAGGCGTCGGCCTTGCCCCCGGCACCGCGTTCGGCGCTGGCGGCGAACTCTTCCTGCGCGCCTGTTTCCTGCGCGACCCTGTGCAGGTGGCGGTCGCGGCCGAGCGTCTCTGCGACTATATCCTCAAGCGTTGAGAAGCGGCTCGATCGGGCGATTTCGTGCCGGAATCGCCCGATCGATAAAACTTGAACAAAGCCCGAAATCGGCCTCTAACCACAAGTCCAAACATACCGGTTCAAAGGGCCTCGAACGGCCATTCGATAAGAAAATTGGAAAGAAAAACCGGGCCTGATGCCCCTGCTTATCAAACGAAAGCAGGGATGCGGGTCATGGCGGTTTTGGTGACGGGCGGCGCCGGATATATCGGCAGTCACATGGTTTGGGCGCTGCTCGATGCAGGTGAAGATGTGGTCGTGCTCGACCGCCTCTCCACGGGCTTTCGCTGGGCCGTGGCGCCGGCGGCGCGCTTCTATCTCGGCGACGTCGCTGATGCCGACATATTGAAGAAGATCTTCATCGAAAACGATATCGAGGCGATCATCCATTTCGCCGGTTCCGCCGTTGTCCCGGTCTCGGTTGCCGATCCGCTCTCCTATTATGACAACAACTCAGGCAAGACCCGGGCGCTGCTTTCGGCCTCGGTCGAGGCCGGGATCCGAAACTTCGTCTTCTCCTCGACGGCGGCCGTTTACGGTCAGCAAAAGACCGACCTTCCGGTGAAGGAGACGGCCTCCCTCAATCCGGAAAATCCTTACGGCCAATCGAAGCTGATGACCGAGTTCATGCTGCGCGATGCCGCCGCCGCCTATGATTTCAACTACGTCGCGCTGCGTTATTTCAACGTCGCCGGCGCCGATCCTGATCACCGGGCCGGCCAGTCGACCTCAGGCGCCACCCACCTCATCAAGGTTGCCTGCGAGGCGGCGCTCGGCAGGCGCGACAGCGTCAGCGTCTATGGTATCGATTATCCCACCCATGACGGCACCGGCGTGCGCGACTACATCCATGTCACCGATCTTGTCGATGCGCATCTGAAGGCGCTGCAGCATCTGCGCAGGGGCAAGGGCTCGCTCGTTGCCAATTGCGGTTATGGCAGCGGCTATTCCGTGCTCGACGTGCTGAACATGATCACGCGCCTGCACGGACATTCCTTCAAGATCCACATGGCGCCGCGGCGCGCCGGCGATTCGGCCAGCGTCGTCGCCGATGCTTCGCTCGCCCGGCAGGTGCTCGACTGGAGGCCCCGGCACGATTCGCTCGAAACCATCGTCCAGAGTTCGCTCGACTGGGAAATCTTCCTGTCGAACAGAAACGTCGACGACCTGCACAGCATCCACCGGGCACTGGCAGCCGCTTCGTTCTGAGTGGTGCTTGGAAAAGGGAAGATGAAGAACTTTCTGGCCTCACTGCAGCTGCAAAAAGACAATCCGACGCTTCTGACGGCGCAGTTCCGGGCCCTGTCGTCTCAGATCCCCATTCTCTATATCCTGCTGGTCATCAACGCCCTTGCGGTGGCGATCACCCACCTCAAATCCGCGCCGCTCTGGCTCTCGCTCTATATTCCTGTCGCCTTGAGCATCGTCTGTGTCTTCCGTCTCTGCTGGTGGGAGATCAGGGGCAAGGAAAACGTCACAGCCGAGCGGGCTTACAGGCTGATGAAGATCACCATATCGGGCGCCGGTATCCTCACGATCGCTTTCGGCAGCTGGGCGATCGCGCTTTACCAATACGGCGATGCTTCCCAACAGGGCCAGATCGCCTACTTCCTCGTCGTCACCGGCATTTCCTGCATCTTCTGCCTGATGCATCTGCCGATGGCGGCAGCGCTCACCACGGTCATCACCTTCTCGGCCATGGTGGCGACCTTCATGTTCTCGGGCAATCCGGTTTTCGTGGCGACCGCCGTCAGCGGCCTCTTCCTGATCCTGCCCTTCCTCAGGGTGATCAACAGCTATTTCCAGAATTTCGTCGGCCTAGTGCAATTGACCGAGGAATTGAAGCAGAAGCGGGCGGAAGCCGAGGAGCTGAACCTCGTCAACAGCCGCAACGCCCTGCATGACCAGCTGACGGGCCTCGCCAACCGCCGCAGCTTCTTTCTCTCGCTGGAAAAGCGGCTGCAGAAGGATCCGTCCCCGCCGCCCGTCCTCGGCATTCTCGATCTCGACGGTTTCAAGCCGGTCAACGATGTTTTCGGCCATGCCGCCGGCGATCTCGTGCTCAAGGAGACCGCCCGCCGCTTCACCGCGCTGGTCGGCGAAGAGGGTATCGTCTCCCGCCTCGGCGGCGACGAGTTCGGCATCATCTTCCCCTGTTCGATGACACGCCAGGCGATCGCCGATCTCGGCCAGGCGCTCTGCGCCGCCGTTCGCGATCCCTACGAAATCCCTGATGGCTCAGTTCGCGTTTTCGGCTCCTGCGGTATCGTCTATCCCGAGATCGGCAAATACACCGCCGAGGATCTCTACGAGAAAGCCGATTTTGCCCTCTACCAGGTCAAGAGCAAGCGCAGCAGCGGCGTCGAATTCTTCTCGGCGGAGCACGAGAAGATCCTGACGCAGCGCCACCTGATCGAGCTCGAGCTGCAGGCGAATGATTTCGCCAGCGAATTGAAACTCGAATATCAGCCGATCGTCGAACTGAAGAGCGGCCGCGTCGTCGGCTACGAGGCGCTTGCCCGCTGGGACAGCGCCCGCTTCGGCCGCATCAGTCCCGACGCCTTCATTCCCGCTGCCGAGCGCACGGCGGTCATCGGCCGGATAACACGCATCCTTTTTGCCAGGGCGCTCGAAGCGCTGGCGATCATTCCACGCCATCTCCGGCTCTCCTTCAATCTCTCTGCGCGCGATATCTGCGACCATGAGACATCGATGGCGCTGCTTGGCATGGTCACCCGCTCCGGCATCGATCCCAGGCGCATCGAATTCGAGATCACCGAGACGGCGCTGCTTTCCGATTTCGACACCGCCGACCAGGTCATCTCAATGCTGCGGGCTGCCGGCATCTCGATCGCGCTCGATGATTTCGGCACCGGTTATTCCAGCCTCAGCCATATCCACCGTCTCGGCTTCGACAAGCTGAAGATCGACAAGGCCTTCGTGATGAATTTCGATCGCGACGCCCGTTGCATGAACATCACCCGCTCGGTCGCCAATCTCTGCCAGAATCTCGGCATTGCCTCCGTCGCCGAAGGCGTCGAAAGCGAAGCGATCGCCGAGGGCTTGAAGGCGGCGGGCGTTCGTCTGGCGCAGGGCTATCATTTCTCGCGGCCGCTGCCGCTGGAACTTGCAATCGACTATGCCGCCCGGTGCGAAGCCGCAGCCTCCGCCCGCAATTCGCTCTCTGCCTGACCGGTCGATCCCCGGCCGATCTTAAATCGACTGGAGCGACGTTGCATCGTCGTCTATTCATGGTCTCGAGCCTTTCCCGGGCAGAATGCTTCAATCTGACCAGGAAAGACTTCGACAGCGGAGGTGAACCATGCAAGACGGCGAAGTCATCATTGAACAGCAGGGCACTGCCGGCATCATCCGGCTCAACCGGCCGCGGGCGCTAAATAGCCTGACGCTGCCGATGATCCGGACGATCACTGACGCTCTTGATGGTTTTGCCGGGGATGCCGACGTGGCGAGCGTCGTCATGAGCGGGGAGGGTGAACGCGGCCTCTGCGCCGGCGGTGATATCCGCGCCCTGCATGAAAGCGCCCGCGCCGGCGATGGTCTCGCGGGCGCCTTCTGGCGCGAGGAATTCCGCCTCAACCATCAGATCGCCGCCTACCCCAAACCCTATGTGGCGCTGATGGACGGCATCACCATGGGCGGCGGCGTCGGCCTGTCGTCGCACGGCCGCCACCGCATCGTCACAGAGCGCACGCGGCTTGCCATGCCCGAAACCGGCATTGGCTATGTCCCGGATGTCGGCGCCACCTGGCTGCTGCCGCGCGCCCCCGGCGAAGCCGGAACATGGCTCGGCCTGACCGGGCTCGATATCGGTGCTGCCGACGCAATCCACGCCAGCCTTGCCGACCTTCAGATTGCGTCGTCGCGGCTCGGCGCGGTGATCGATGCGCTGTCTGTCCTGCCGCGCGCCGGCTCCCCCAGCGATGTCGATGCGGTGCTGCAGGCGCTTTCGGAGCCTGCAGGTGAAAGCCGGCTCAGGCAGAACGCATCGGTGATTGATCGCGTCTTCTGTTTCGACAGCGTCGAGGAGATCCTGGCAGCACTTGCCGGGGAGGAGGGCGACTTCGCCGCCGAGACCCGCCGGGTGCTGATGACCCGCTCGCCGACCAGCCTGAAACTCGCCTTGGCGCTGCTGAGAGCCGGCCGCCGCAGCGCTTCACTTGCCGAATGCCTCGGCCGTGAACTCGGCGCCTGCCTGCAGATGCTGGATAATCCCGATTTCTTCGAAGGCATCCGCGCCGCCGTCATCGACAAGGACCGCAATCCGAAATGGTCGCCGGCAAGTATCGAGGCTGTCGGGGCTGCAACGGTCGAGCGCTTCCTGAAACCGGCCGAGCCGCCGCTTTCGCTTTGATGGATTATCTGGTTATCGCCACATGCCGCGCATGCGGGCGCCGACATCGATGCGAACCTGCCGCGCCTGCGCTTGCGCGGCAGCTCCGGACTTTGCCTGCGGCCAGCTGCAGGCCTCGAAGAACTGCAGCAGAGTTGCCGGAATGAAGCGGCTGCGGGAGGCGTAGACGTGCCGGTCGCCCTGCGAATTCTGCCCATAGGTAAAGAAGCGTTGCGGCACGACGAGGTCGAGACCATCCCGGGCGCGGGTCATTGCCACATAGAGCAGCCGGCGCTCCTCCTCGATTTCCGCAGTGGCGCCGACGGCGAGATCGCTCGGAATGCAGCCGTCGACGACATTCAGCATGAAGACTTTCGTCCATTCCTGGCCTTTGGCGGAATGGATGGTCGACAGGATGAGATAGTCCTCGTCGAGCAGCGGCACGCCTGCCTGGTCGCTGGTCGCATCCGGCGGATCGAGAGTGAGCTCGGTGAGAAAACGCTCGCGCGAGGCATAACCGCCGGCGATCTGCTCGAGTTGCAGCAGATCGGCCTGCCGGGTCGCTGCGTCCTCGTGCAGCCGTTCCAGATGCGGCGCGTACCATTGCCGCGCCAGGCCGATTTCCGCCGGCCACCCGGCCTTGCCGGATTTCAGCTCCTGCAGCGTCGACACGAAGGACGTCCAGTCCTCGCCGGAGCGCGGCGGCGCCGGCATGGCGGCAAGCGCCGATATCGGGCTCGCATCCTCGGCCATCAGGTCGAGCGCCTTCTGCGCCGTCGACGGCCCGACGCCCGGCAGGATCTGCATCAGCCGAAAGCCCGCCACCCGGTCGCGCGGGTTCTGCGCGAAACGAAGGGCGGCCAGCATGTCCTTGACATGGGCGCTGTCGAGAAACTTCAGCCCGCCGAACTTGACGAAGGGAATGTTGCGCCGGGTCAACTCGACCTCCAGCGGCCCGCTGTGATGCGAGGCGCGGAACAGCACGGCCTGCTGTTTCAGCGTCAGGCCTTCCTCGCGGTTGTCGAGCACCATGTCGGCGACATAACGCGCCTGGTCGGCCTCGTCGCGCACCGAAACCAGACGCGGCCGCTCGGATGATTGCCGCTCGGTCCACAGGTTCTTGGTGAAGCGCTCCGAGGCGAGATCGATGACGGCGTTGGCCGCCGCCAGAATCGGCTGCGTCGAGCGGTAATTGCGGTCGAGGGTGACGATATTGGCGGCCGGGCTGAAGGCGGCGGGAAAATCGAGGATGTTGCGCACCGTCGCGGCGCGGAAGGAATAGATCGACTGGGCATCGTCGCCGACGACGGTCAGCCCCTGGCCGCCGGGCTTCAGCGCCAGCAGGATCGACGCCTGCAGCCGGTTGGTGTCCTGATATTCGTCGACGAGCACATGGTCGAAGCGGCTGCCGATATCCTCGGCGATCACGCTCTCGCCGACCATTTGCGCCCAGTAGAGCAGCAGATCGTCGTAGTCGAGCACGTTCTGGCTCTGCTTCGCCTCGACATAACAGGCGAAAAGCTCACGGAGCTGTTTCTCCCAGGCCGCGCACCAGGGAAAGGCGTCGCGCAGCACCTGATCGAGCGCGGTTTCCGAATTCACCGCCCGGGAATAGATGGCAAGGCAGGTGCCCTTGGTCGGAAACCGGCTTTCGGTTTTTGAGAAACCGAGATCGTGCCGGATCAGGTTCATCAGATCGGCGCTGTCTTCGCGGTCATGGATGGTGAAGTCGGCATCGAGGCCGATCTGTTGGGCATAATCGCGCAACAGCCGCGCGCCGATGCCGTGGAAGGTGCCGGACCAGGACAGCGCATCGGCCATGACCCCGGCATTCGAGCCCAGCACGTCGCGGCAGATGCGCTCGACACGCCGCATCATCTCGGCGGCGGCCCGGCGGGAGAAAGTCATCAGCAGGATGCGGCGCGGATCGGCGCCCTTGACGATGAGATGGGCGACCCGATGCGCCAGCGTATTCGTCTTGCCGGAGCCGGCGCCGGCAATGACCAGCAGCGGCCCGGCAATATGACTGCCGTCGATGAGCGTGCCGTGCTCGACGGCCATGCGCTGCTGGGGATTGAGCTTTTCGAGATACATCCAGCCGTCCGGTCGGGCTCTCGCAGAATCACTGCGGAAAATTAGATGTTCCTTGAATGTTCGCGATTTCAGCCGCTGTCAAGCCTGCCGCTCCAACGCAACGTCAATCGGGGAAATCCGGTCCGATCACGCGCCGCACCAGCTTCAGGCTGCGGTCCGGCTGAAGAATATAGGTTTCCTCCACGCGCTGGCCGGTCCCATTGTAGAACTGGTTATAGACGGCGCTGCCGACCGGCGACTTGGTGAGCTTCGTTCGCGGCTGCCCGCCATAGGTGATGCTGCCGGGAATGGGGTCGAGCGCCGGCGTATCGGCCGACGAGCAGCCGGCAAGCAATACCCCGGCAAATAAGGCGGACAGAAGCGCTTTCATCGTCATCATCCCTCTTTCGACTGCAGCCAGATATGGAAGCCGCGGCGCCTTTCGCCAAGGGGTGCCCATGCCACCGCGCAGGTATCGCTGTCGAGCAGGCTCTTCTTTTCCCGGGGACGCAACGAATGCGTCGCTGCGGCGTTAACAGTCATCAACCAACATTAGGAAACGTTCACGGTGCTCGGCTTTCCAGCATTCACGGGGCATGGCGAGCCCGGCCGGCAGGGCCACAGCGATGCCGCGACGCGCGCCTCGGTGGAGAGCGCCCTTCATGCGGCCGCCGATATCGAAGCCGGCGAAATCACCGTCAGCCTATCGGGCTCCTATGTCATCCTGGAGGGCTTCGTGCGCCGGCGGGGCGATGTCGAGCGGGCGATCGAGATCGCCGAGGGCGTCGTCGGCCGAGGCTATGTGCGTGCTCGCTTGCTGCGACGCTAATGCATGTCGCCTAAAAGTGTGCAGCGGTTTTAGGACAACGACCTGCATCAAATAAAAGTCCGGTGAAGGAGATGCTCCGCCGATCTGCGCGCTCATCTCTTTGCGATGCATGAAGGGAACCAAAATGCTCTCTCGCGTGTTGAAAGGCCGGACCTAACCGCTGGAGACTCTCATGCAGTTGCTTCCTCGCCTGTGGGCAACGACCTTGATAGTGGGTTGTGGTGTCTTTGCCGGCTCCGCCCATGCCTCGCTGGAAACCGGCACGAATTACTCCGCTTTGCCGAAGGACCAGATCGCCCTCAACGAATATACCGGGGCCGTCGCCTGCACACCGGTAGAGCCTCACTATCTGCCCTCCTTCATCCGCGCGGCAGATGGTACCATCATCGGTGTCGGTTATGTCGAGATCGCGAATGAGAGCGGCGCGGATTGCTGAAAAAAGGCGGTCCTGCTCGGACGAGGCTCGCCTGCGTTTCCGCAGAGAGTACGAGCCTCTAACCATCATCATGATGGCTGGGCATCTTCCGTGAAGACACCTGTACCAGGCGCAACGCCTGTTGCATCAAATCCCGGAAAGCATTTGTTGCAGGGTTAAACCAAAATTAAAGCCCAAAATTAAAGCATTATCCCGTTCCGGCACGCTTGCGCGCCCAGAAGGCGAAAATCGCCCGAAATTCCTTGCCGAAGTGCTAATGCAACTTCAGCTTCGCCTCTTCGGCGGCCGCCAGAAACTCGGCTCTTGCTTCTTCCACGCTCTTGCGCCCGTCGAGCGCTGCCCGGCAGGTGCTGCGGGCCTTGATATAACGAAGCCCGCGCATACTCGGCCAGAGATCCGCCAGGCACTTCAGCGCATCGAACGGACCATTGACCGTTCGCGCATCCGCACCTTCGAAACCAACCTTGACCGGGCTGTTCCATCTTTCAGTTGCCATTGACGCTCCTCCACGATTGTCGACAGAAACGAAGCGCAGCATCTCCCAGTTCCTCCGGGGAGACTTTGCGATAGTTAATACTCTAGCGTGATTTTTGCCGTCAGCAATGGGCGGAATGGATTGCAGCCGGTGAGGCGAAATTTCCGCTGGTGAGATTCGCGGAGCGATCGGGCCGGCGAGAACCAAAATTTCGTTGGTATTTGTAAGCATGACGAATAAGGAGAAGGGAATTTTTGGAAGGTGCAACCACTCCTATCGCGCCGGCGCGGCATCATCGCTACCATGCTTGTGAAGCCGAGGGCTCCACATGGGTTTAGGTCGAAATCTGATTCAGGCTGCTTTTCTCTGCGGAGCCCTGGCTATGCCGGTCCTCGCCCGCGGGGCAGAGTGACCTGCCACTGAACTTTCATCCAGCTGCGATTAGAGCCTCGGGGGTTTTGAATACGCCAAGTGGCGCGGTGTGAGCAACCGGCGGAAACGCGAAGCTTTCATCTTGCGCAGCGTTGGAGCCGGT